>NZ_FWZT01000013.1 GCF_900177345.1 Pseudobacteriovorax antillogorgiicola | reverse complement strand
TAGACTTTACATCAGACATTATATTCTCCCTCATCTGATTAGGTTTTTGAAATTTTGTATTCCTAATTTTATCAGATTGAGGGCTTTTCTATGCCTTTTCGCTTAGTTCCAAATGTGCACAACTCTTAATACGTTATCGAAATCTCGTTTCTAGAACGCTACAAAAATCATTCTCATTGCTGTACCAGTTGGTAAGTTCCGCAACTGAGCCCTGGCTGAAGTAGAATCCAGGTACAATAGCAAATATTGTCTTTCGATCGGTTAATAATATATCTTTTCCCTGGGGGGGTGGTGGCGAGACGAATATTGAGAATGGTGTACTGAAGTTTGAGGAGGGTATGGTCGGGACCCAAGATTCCAATATTTTTATCAAGGGTTTGATCGATTTTAAGAAGCAGGGCTTATGGATAAGATTCTTTCCAAAGGTCAAAGATAAGTCCATCACCGGAATCAATGAGAAGATTTTAGTTTCAGGACCGATCCATGAGCCCTCCTTTGGACTTTATCGGGATGGGAAAGAAGTCACCGATACCAGTGTCTGGGATTGGGCATCTAGCTTCTTTCAAGGTATGTTTGAAAATGTTCAGGACTTGATAAGCGATCCCAATCTAGAACCAATGAAGAGCGGAATTTGTGAAGACTATCGGCAGAGAATCGATGCTGCTAAGGGGAAGGTCTTATCTCACTAATAGAGGTAAATGATGAAGTTGGTATGGGACTTTTCACTTATCAAGGGAAGCAAAACCTATGAGACAAGGCTTGGTGAAGAAATGCAAGGAGATATTATAATTCGTAGAGTGACGAGTATTTTTTCGGCGGGACGAAGTATCATGGGCTTCGCTCCCCTTAATAGAACCCTAGTCGCGAAGGGAATGAGGGTTTTCAAATACTACTGTGTAAAATAAGAGACGCCCCAGTTGAGACGTATCGCAGCCGGTGAAGGTAAAAGTGATTCTAAAGTGTCGGATGATGGTTGCCAAAGTTTTTAAATAGAGCTAAAGATCTATCTTGTTGTCAGATTATATAATTGGAGGGAACATGAAAAACTTACTTTACGTCTCAGCACTGAGTTTGGGGCTTACAATTGGTTGTGGGTCAGATTCAGATGATCGTACTAACGATTCAGAACTAAACTTCACTTTGGAAGGGTTTGAGTCAATTGAGGCAGGATCTCAGCAAGAGATCAATGGCGAGATCGATTCTGATATTCCATTAGCAAATATCAAAGCTAGTGTTAAGGATGCTTCTGGGGCTAGCGTTTATGGCTTCAAATTTGTTTCAGAGGGTTTTGAAGGTGCCGATGATGTTCGTTTTGGCTTAGATGGCGACGAGGGCGTCTCGCTTCGGTTTGAAGTGAGTGAGCACGTGGTTGATGGTGACTACACGGCCTCTATTGTCGTGACAGACAATAATGGAAACCAGGTAAACAAGACTTTTAAGTTTTCTGTAAAAGGCGGAGCCGTTCAAGATCTTGAAGACGCTCGTAAACTGGAAGCAGGAAGTGATAAGCATGCAACTCTTGGTAGCTCGATTGACTTCGATGAAAGCAAAGTTTGTGTGATCGGTACGATCGCGACAGAGTGCGGTGGAGCGGAAAACATCGATCTTGTGTACGCTACTGGCGCAGATAACGACATCAATTATATCTGGGCCCCTCGGGAAGTTGCAGACTCTCTTGGAACTAAGTGGGGAATTCTTTCTAATGCCTCAAATATCATGTTCCACAAAGTCAACCTAACAGATTCTGAAGTTGCCAGTGTTAAAGCAAGTTCGATGATCGAATCACTTTGGGATCGCACCAAAGCAACAGACACTAAGCTTGCTGTAGAGGAGGGTGACTCTTTTGTGGTTAAGACTTCTGAAGATCAGTATGCTCTAATCTTCGTCGATGCTATCACGGCTAATGAAGATGGAACCATGAGTCTCGTTTTCAAGGTAAAGCAGTTATAGTACACCTGATTGAATCAGGGTGAACTGATTATTCACCCTGATTAAAAAAACGTTCAGATGTTCATGGGAACTAAATTGAAAGTCGAAAGCTAGATATAGCTAAGGTGCTCTGAATGTTATAGACAGGTCCCAAAGAGCACACTGGCTTCATACCAATCTACTTTCGGATAAGTTTGCCTTTCTTCTACTCGGCTCACATGAACTCGAAATCCAATTGCATCACCATAGTTAAAGAAATCAACAGCTTCGTAGTAAAAACTACGAAGAATGACTCCTCTGAAGAGCTTCTCTTCAAAGTTTGCTGTAATATCAATACGATCTAATGATATTCCGTTTGCAAGGATTTCAAGTTCAACTCTGTCGGGAATCGCAATACCATAGTAGCCAAAGTCAATAGTCGAAAATGTTGTGCTACCGTCACCATTTTGAGTCAAAGACATGCCCTGCCAGTTGTCGTGGCAAAGATTTTTGTAGGAGCTGGCGGCTTGGCCTGAACTTGATAAAAGTCCTGAAATTATTAGAAAAAAGCGCAGAGAGTCGATCTGGTAAACATAAAACTTCCTATTATTCGCAATCAAAAGAACGCGACTATGTCACAAATATTTGAACTCCACCACTAGTTTTTTTGATTATAGGATAGCCTCAATTCTGCTGGCATTAGGACCTGCAAATCTAAAAGACAAGCTTCGACCCTAGGCCGAAACTGTTTGCCCGATTGCTGATATTGTCTTGATAGTGGGAAGCAATAAGGTAGGCTTCACTCAAATTACCGAGAGGGTTGCCTTCTCCAAACCTCCATCTCAAAGTACTGTAATAGGTGTCGCTAGCCAATTGTTGTCTGGAAAGGTCTGCCCTTGGGGTCTCAATTTCGTTGTGAAAGCGATAACCTCCCATGAGGATCCACGCCCCCCCGAGTCTCTGATGCCACTCAAGTTTTGCGGTATTGGCAGTGACTTCACCAAAACTTGAATCAACGCCAATCTTTCCAGTATTTTCATACCTTGTTGCCGATAGATGTACAGCGCTTGATGTGTAAGAAATAAAGCGTCGGATTTCTCCATTATAAGCTATTGCCGGTGGTCGGTTGTTGCTATCACTGCGGGATACATATCCTTTAAGGATTGTTCTCGGATCGGCAAGGAAAGTAAGACTGAGGCCGAGGGAATCTCCTTCAAACTCTTCAGGGGTTCTAATGCGGCGACCATCTACGTCGGGAAATTCTATAACAGGCTGTTCGCCCCTTGTTTGTCGATAGTCCCATTGAGTTCTTAGAGTTTCAGAGAAAAACCATAATCGAGTGTTTACCCCAACCCAACTTAGATCTCCTAACGGGCTTTGTCTTTGACCATAGACAACACCAGCTTGCCGCCCGATGCCAAGCCCTTGGGCGAGATAGATGCTATGAGACTCCTCAGTGATGGCTTGATCGACGCCGATCGCATCAGCTAGCAATTCATTCTGAATAAGGTAGTCGACTTGTTTGCCGCTGAAATTGTACTGAACTGTGAGCGCTGTTCCGGAACCCCAAAAATTGTTGGATTCATAAGTAGCACCAAGTTGTTGCATCTGGACCGATTGATTCTTGTCCTTGAACTGCCCAACATTGACTTCAACTTGATTCGTGCCGAAGCAAATCGCCGGTAGTAGAGCTATAATACTGATGAGGAGCTTCATTCAACCCCCACAGGTGGGGCAGGACCCACCCACTAAGCCGGCCCCTTGTTCTACGGACTTTTCGAGCCACACACCAGATTCACCGATGAGGCTCAACATCAAAGTATCAGTTTTCTCTGGATCCATCATGGGGTCTAGGAGCCTGGCCTTATGATACTTAACATTGTTATGATTGCAGGCGGAAATGGTGAATGCCACGCAAAGCATTATGACTTTCATTGATTGTCCTTCTCGATGATTCCCTTGAGCTTGCCAAGTTGTGCAGCTGTAGGATGACCTTCCAGGCGCATCGCTTCCTTGCCATTGCTATCAATAACAACGACACTTGGAATCGCTTCAATTTTCAGCTGTTTAGCCAGCAAGGCATCCTTATCCCAAAAAGCCTTGCTATAGTATTGAGTTAAAAGCTTCTTGCCGGAAAAATAGTCGCGAGCCTGCTGAATCTCCTCATCTACGCTCACAGGCACAATTCTAGCTTGTTGCCCCGAAACTGTAGAATCTAGCAGTTTCAGTGTGGGGCCACAGCCTTGGCACCAAGAAGCAAGAAAGTGCAGGACCACAACATCTTGTTTGCTTGATTGCCATGTTTGGCCGTCTAAACCACGAAGCTGATTTAATGCCTTAGGTTTTATGGTCCCTAAGGCTGACATAGACATAAGTCCAAGGAATAAAATACTTGCTATCTTCATTCCTCATTGGCCTCCATTAATTCAGTCACGGCTTTAAGGATATCCTTGCCACTGACCCCATCTTGGTTGAGAACGATGGCCTTCATCTTGGAATTCATGACCACGATTGTTGGTAAGCGTGGTTTACTGGGTTCCACAGAGAACTGGCGAATCATCTTTAGGCCATCGTCGTGTAGCCTTTTCGCTGATATGGCGAACGTTTCAAGAAACCATAGAAAATCGTCTTCAGCCCAGTCCTCGCGGGCATCGGTGAAAACAATCGCGTGCAGAACATGATCGCGGAGACCTTGATCAGTTAGCGCACTCTCCAAATACTCCGCTTCATCTTGACAGGTAAAGCATAGGATCGATGAGAGTTGAAAGACAGCGACGCTTTTCTTGTGGCTCTCTAAAGTTTGACAAAGCGAGTGTGATGCTGCTTGGGCGTCGAATAAATTGATGCGACGCCCATCGATCTGGCCTTCAACGAGAGCACTATTATCCAAGGGAGCCGAGCAGCTTGGAGTGACCACAGGTTTGCTAGGCTGCGGTTCAGGCTCTAGGGGGAGTGGATCAGTTGGCGTTTGCTTCGTTTCGTCGCTTGGTGTCTCCGGTTTGCTGGGTAGGTCTGCTAGATCACTAGGAGACCCTTGCTCCCCTGAACTCGCCTCCTGATCTAGAGCGCGGGGCATATGAATCCCGCAGCTCAAGCAAAAAACCAATATCGCAACCGCGATCGACTGATTGATCATCTATTCGACTCCGCAAAGCTCGTAGACCTCTTTCGGAGTCTCTCCTGGGGCTTGAGCTACCAACTCTCCAGCTCGGTCTAAGACCATAACTGTAGGAACCCCTCTTAGACTCAAGCCAAATAATTTGGCAAAGTTCCTCATAGATTCCGAGTAGCTATACGTTCTCTCACCTATGAAGGTGTCTACCGGATATTCAGCAATCCAACCCTCTCGATCATCGTCGGGGACTACAACGATGAAGTTGCAAGTCTCAGATGCGAACATCTTTTGGAAGTCCTGATCGTTATTATGTTCTTCCGCCATGTTACGGCAGTAGGGGCAAAAGAGCATTGATATGTCCACTACGAGATATTCCGAGGTAAAAATATCACCCAACTGTACTCCTTCTAAGGAGCTGCTGGTGAGGCTTGGGTTTTTGTCCTTGGCAAGTTCCGCACCTGGTAACGCCCACACCGAACTAGAAAAGAAGACGATCGATAAAAGACTGAGAAACTTCATCGCGAACTCCTGAATGGTTGGTTGTCGTGATTCTGAACTACAAACTTTAATAAGATAATTAAAATTTCAGAAATAGACGGACCTGTTATTTTCGAATTTGAAATGTTGTCTAGAGTATTATCATCTAGATTTTTTTTCTTCTAGAAATAATTGCGTGGCTTTTTGGGGATTTCGTGATGAGATCCTTCAACGGAGCAATTACAAAGGCGGGCGGTCACAAAAAAATATTTTCAGTCATGAAGGTGATGATGTTGCCTTTCGTCGCTCGTCTTCCAGGAGCGTTTCTAATTTTCTAATCTCCAGCTTGTGTTCCGATTCCATCGTGGAAACCGTCACTGAGAGTTTCAGCCACTTATAAAATGCCACCAGGCTTATAAACAGATAAATCGGCACGAACACTAGTAAAATTTCCACGATCAAACTCCTTGCTTATTATCGCTAGCATCCTTTATAGCTGATCTATTTTCGGTATAAAGTGTTTTTATGTTTCGGCTGGCTAAAGGATCGAATCTACAGCCACTTTTTGAGTGAATCAGCCCAGCCCCGTGGCCGCTACTTTCTGGGGGGTGAAGCAAAAGATGGATTATTGGATATCTAGAACACAGGCTGGTTAACATAGGAATTTTAGGCATTCTATGACTGAATGACAGATAGTCCTTGACTCACCACTTCCTCAAACAGATGATAAACATAGTCAAAAAGTCAGGAGATGTTAGATGATGAAAAAGTTATTGGCTTTTCTCTCCCTTATTCTTGCGTGTCCCACGTACTCGGAAGAAGACATGAGTCTATCGGCTATTTTAAATCTTGAGGTTGAGGTCGCTACCAAATCAAAGCAGAGCTTGCGTGATGCTCCGAGTATTGTGAGTGTCGTCACAGAAAATGACATTAAACGTGCTGGAGCCCGTGATCTCATCGATGTCCTCCAGCTGATACCAGGCTTTACATTCGCCCAGGATGTCCTAGGAGTAGTAACGTTTGTGAGTCGGGGAATTTACGCGGGTGAGGGCAAGATCCTACTGCTAGTGGACGGAATCGAACTCAACGACATTTCTTACGGAACCCATTCACTTGGACACCATATTCCTGTGGAGGTGATTGAGCGTATTGAAATGATCCGTGGTCCAGGCTCAGCGCTCTATGGTGGCTTTGCTGAATTAGGGGTTATCAATATTATTACAAAGGCGAAATCCTTAGATGGACACCAGGGTACTCTTACAGTGGGTCAGCTCAAAAGCGGTAGTGGTACACGGGCACTTTCATACGGATTCAGTAAAGAGATTCCCAAGGGCCAAGTATACCTCAGCGTTCGGTATACTGGGTCTAATAAGTCAGAAGGTGATTACACCGACACTAACGGTGATACTGGTCCGATCGATGACTCGACAGTGAAAGGCCGGTTTGTAAACTTTAGTGTGGAATACGAAGGGCTAAAGGCACGATTTCTTCATGATACCCATTCCGTGGAAAGCGAAGTTCTCTGGGGGTCTTTGACTGCTGACCCTTACCGAAAAGACTTCGATACCACGGCTTTTAGTTTGGATTACACTGGCAAACTTATTGAGAAGCTGTCTTTCAATCCATATGGAAGCATCAAGCATCAACGCTCCTGGTGGCAGCCAGACCCTGATCAGGACATTACAATTGGCAATGATTGGCGACGTACCACAGAGCGTCGGGTGGCGGGAGCGATGCTTCGCTACCAAATCACAGATGACATTGAATGGACCCTAGGCGGGGAGAACACCGTTGATCGTAGTGATATCATGATGCACTTCGGAAGAAGTGGGGATCGTGTTGTGTTTGCGACCAATAGTAAAGCCAATATCGAGCTTCTGAGGAATTCTTACTACACCCAAGTCACCATGAATCTCAAGGATATAGCAAATATTACCTTTGGGGGGCGATACGAGGATTCACGAGAATTTGATAAGACCTTTGTCCCTCGTTTGGGTATTACCAAAGTCTTTGGTGACGCTCATGTGAAGTTGCTATTAGCCAAAGCCTACCGATTGCCTTCCATTGAAAACTACGATCTCAACAATGACTTAAAGCCTGAAATCACCACAACTGGTGAGTTGGAAGTCGGTTATATCATCTCTGATAATCTTGTGGTTACCGGTAATATCTTTGATACTTCCATTCAGGATATTATTGTCTACTACTACGATGGAGACACAGATCTTGAGCATTACTATAACTATGATGAGTTAGCGACGAGGGGTGTTGAATTTGAGCTGAAATATGCCTTCGATAAGATCTCCGGCGGATTTACGCTGACCCATCAAGAGATTCAAAAGAACACGGCAGAGCTATTCAAATCAAGTTTGGATGAAGGAAATGCCTTGGGGTCTCCTGAGAATAAGGTGACCCTAGTTGCGAACTATGAGTTCATGAAAGACTGGAATGTCAATGTCAACGGCATATACGAAAGCTCTGTGTATGCCTTCTCCTATGATCAAGCTTCGGCATCGGTTCTTGAACAAGAACGAGATCCTACCCTCGTCACAAACGTATTCCTGACTCGGGATAATCTATTTGTCAAAGGTCTTGATATTGGAGTCGGGGTAAGAGATCTGGGAGATGAGAATCCAGCACGCTATCAAGCTGCCAACAATGGTGCGATGCCGTATCCAGGATCTGGGCAAGAAGTCCTCGTACGCATTACGGGGACCTCAGAGTTTTAAAGGTGTTTTAGACGCAGAAAAAAAGCCTTAATTTTTAGCTTCCGCTTGATAGTCAGGGTCAAACTTCTTGTACTCATCGGCAATCATAGCTTTCAGTACTGAGACTGCATCCTTGATATCGATCCTCTCCTTCTGCTTTGGATCACTTCGATGGCTGAGTTCCAGTTGGTTTTCAGCAAGAAGTTTCGGAGATACAACCAGACGGATTGGGATCCCGATGAGATCGGCATCCTTGAATTGGAATCCAGGCTTCTTATCGCGATCATCCATGAGAACATCGATACCGGCAGCCTTTAGCTCGTCGTACAGCTTATCCGCAGCTTCCTTGACTTCGTCTTTCTTGTAGTTGATCGCCATCAGGTGTAGCTCGAACGGAGCGATGGTGATCGGTAACTTCATTCCGAACTCGTCGTTTTGCTCCTCAACAATACTGCCTAGCGCTCGGGTGATACCGAGCCCATAGCAGCCCATGATAGGAATCTGGCTTTTGCCATTTTGATCCAGATAGGTAAAGCCCATGGCTTCACTGTACTTGGTGCCAAGGTGGAAAATATTACCGATTTCAATACCACGCTTCGTTTCTAGTGAGGCACCGCATTCCTTGCATGGATCGCCCCCTTCGATTTCAGCAATGTCGATAATCTTAACCCGCTCTTTTTGAGCATCGCTCAACTGATCAAGAAAGTCCCGACGAGGGCTAAAGTTGACCAGATGGTAGTCGGTCTTGTTAGCGCCAGTGCAGTACTCGCCGTCGACATCCAAGCTGGGATCAACCACAACCCATGCCTTGTCGAGGTTGAGACCTATTGGCCCGGTTGAACCCGCGACAGCTCCGGCTGTACTAATAGCCTTGTCTCCGGCTGCTTTTAATGGCTTGCGGAGTGCAGTTTCAAGCTTGATCTGAAGGACATCTCGATCGCCACGGATAAATGCGATCACTGGCTCGCCCTCATCGACAGTCTCGAAAAGCACTGCCTTCGCAGTGTTTTCAGGCTTAATGCTCAAGAAGGCACAAAGCTCATCGATAGTTTTCTGATCTGGAGTTTCGATCTCTTCAATCCCTTTACCAGCCGAACCCGCCTTGGCGAGTGGCGAGCTTGCCACCTCTTTATTGGCTTTGTACTCACAGGAAGGGCAGATTAAAAGAGTATCTTCTCCAGACTCAGTCAGCAGCATGAATTCATGGGAGTAGTTACCACCAAACATCCCGTTGTCGGATGCTACGTGGATAAAATCTTTGAAGCCAAGCCTTGTGAAAATACGATGATAGGCTTCAAAGTATTTCTGATAGGTAATCCGCAAGTCGTCTTCGCTGGTATGGAAGCTATAAGCATCCTTCATGATGAACTCGCGAAGCCTGATCAATCCGCCGCGAGGGCGAGCCTCATCCCTAAATTTTGTCTGAAACTGGTAAAGCGAGAACGGAAAGTTCTTGTAGCTATTGATCACATTTCGTACCAAATCGACCACAGGCTCCTCATGCGTCATATTGAGGACCATATCCTGGCCATGTCGATCCTGAAAGCGGAACATGGAGCTATCAATCGCGTTATACCGACCAGTCTCTTCCCAAATGCCCTTAGGAACAGCTGCTGACATGGAAATTTCTTGTCCGTCGATTCTGTTGATCTCTTCCCTAGTCACACCAATAATCTTTTGTACGATGCGATGCCCTAGCGGAAGAAGCCCGAAGATTCCCGATCCAAACTGGTGAATCATTCCAGCTCGCATTAAAAGCTGATGATTTTTAAGCTCAGCCTCTCGTGGTGCTTCCTTGTATGTTACCGAGAATAATTTACTAAATCGCATCTACATCCCCTATTACTCTAATGAAGAGGAAAAACTACCACTAAATTAGCCTCAGGTAATCATGAAATTTCTTGGGATTTACATTGGGGATGAGGCTCAGAACTTTGCCCGCAATGCTAAGCCATATCGGGTGCCTCGGGGGTCGTATAGCCGGCCATTTATTCCCCGATCGTTACCTCCCGTGGTGTCTAGAGGTGGTGTTGAGCGGAGAGCATTTTTAGCACTTAGCTCTAGGCTGAGATCCCACGGGAGCGTTGTTTGATAGACGAGGTCCAAGGTTGAAAATGGATCGACGGAGCCTGCACTGGCATCGGCTTTCTTATATGCTGGAAGCGAGTTTATGATAAAGCTTGCTGAATGGCCGCTCCATTGTGTTAGAACTCTCTGCTGGGCTCGCCATCTTGGCCTTTGGTCTTGCCCAACCAACTCTTGAAAACCTGCTCCCGGAAGCAGCTCACTCTGATAGCTTAAGACATAAGATAGGTTGCTATCCCAACGCAAACGCCCAAGACTTTCCGTTGCTTCCAAGTACCATGAGACATCGAAACCTTGGGTTCTCGTTTGGCTGATATTCAGGTAGCCAGCACTCATCGAAAGCAGTGCATTGGGGTCACTGGCGTTGTCAGCATCACGACTTACGGTTACACCGTCAACCGCAATCCCTTGGGACTCCAGAAGTAGAACTTGTTCAATATCAGGAAAACGAATTTCATCTTCAATCGTAATATAGTAGCCGTGCACGCTCAAACCCCACTTGGCTGCCAGGTAGCCAAGGCCTAAGTGGAGGGACTGAGACCGTTCCTCTCTTAGATCTTTGTTGCCGCTAGTATTCAGCGAAAATTGAGCTGGTTCTTCGCATAGCAGCTCCAGTGTATCTGCATCAGCGCTGGCGGCTTGAGCCTCCCGGCATCGGAGGTAGTCAATGGCTCCGACCTGCTCACTGTTGCTGCCGTCATAGAGTTCGGGTAGGTTGGGGGCCTTAAAGCCCTCGCTGTATCCTCCACGGATAAATAGTCCTGACTCCGGTCGCCAGATGGTATCGAGCCTTGGAGTTGCAGCAGAACCAAAATCCGAATGATGATCCAGTCTGGCTGCGAGATTGACCACGACCTCGGAAAGGGGAATTTCAAGCTCGGTAAAGACAGCGCTAGATTCACGCTCTCCTGACCCAACGCCGCAGCCCAGGCCGAAAATGAGGCCATCCGCGAGCCGGCCCTCGCAATCTTTGCTGTAACTCTCTTTCTGGAAAGAACCTCCAACGACATAAGAGACTGCTCTGCTGTTCAGGAGATTACTAATCCGACCATGGAATGTGTTTTCAAGGCTCCAGATACTGGATCGTTCCTGTGACCAGATAGGTGTTTCAGCACTAAGATCCCCTCGCAAGCCCGGGACAGCGAAAACATCATAAGAGCCGGTGAAAATTGCATCGGACATTGAGTCATTTAAAAAATATCCCTTCGGTCGTTGGTTCCTTTGCCGATAGCTGCCATAGGAAATCTGGGTTTCTAGCCAGCGCGTGGCATTCCAGTCCCATATGTGGCCTACAGCCAGCGCGCTATCACGAATGTCTGTTTCGCTTCGTTGAGGAAGGTCGGCAAAGCGACCCTGCACTGCAAGATTTTGATCTCTCACGGTTTCCGGAAGGATACCGCCTTCTACCAAGTCGTTTACGCGATCTGCTCCCACAGTGCGGCCTCGAAGTGGGGAGCCAAGACCTTCCTGATCCTGATCCTTTCGGCTCACTAGAAAACGGCCAAAAAATGTCGAACGGGAGGATAAGCTATACCTTATATCTTGGAATAGACTCAGGCGAGCTTCAGGAGCAAGGTAGTAAAGGGATGGTTGCAGATCGAATCCACAAAAAACTCCCTGAGTTCGTCTTACTATGGAGCCGGGACAAGCTTCTTCACCACCAAAAGGCACGAAAACCCCGTTTTCAGGCTGATAGGAAGTGGGTACGCCATTGCTTGCTGTAAACATATCAAACCAGAAGCGCTCGGTTTGCTGCAATGCATCTTGCTCCAGGTAGCTTAGGCTTGTGATGGCGTCGAAGGATTCTGAGTTGAAGCCATAGCTAATATCAAACTGCCTGCGATCGCCACCACCATCGGCTGTAAGCTCCAAGGATGAACTTATCTCAGCGTGGTCGAAGTCTTTTGTGCTGTGAATATTGATGACTCCAGCGAGAGCGTCGGAACCGTAGACTGCGGAGCTTGACGAGAGCAGGATTTCAATGCGATCGATGATCGCGATAGGGATAGTATTGAGATCGACTCCGTTGCGGCCCGGACTCTTGGGGAGGCGCCTGCCATCGAGTAGAACCAGTGTTTTGTCGATTCCAACTCCTCTTAAATTAGCGCCTTGGAACCCAGGGTTGTTCGAGTCCGGATCACTCACCTCACTACCAAAATTTGTCTGAGGCAGGTTCGCCAGAAATTCACCAAGCCTTGCGACCCCTTCTGCTCGCAACCTATCACTTGGAATTTTGATAACGAGGGCAGGTGCTTCATCGGCGGTGGTAGCAATCCGACTCCCTGTCACCACATGGCGTTCTGAGTAAGGTTTTCCGAGCGATTCTTTGCCAATGGTGCAGAGACCTATAAATACTATGGCGATTTTTTTGATACCCAAGGAAGAATCTCTCTAAGTTTAAGGTGAGGACGTCTCACTAGTGACTAACGAGTAATGTCGTGAGCCTTGCTGATGCATGCGTTTGGTAATATAGCAATAAAGATCAAGAGTGTTAATCAAGTTCGAATGAAAAGGGTATCGTTGCAAGGCCTAATCAGGGGTAGGGCTTTTGGGTGCTTAGGAGTTGATACTTAGTTGTGAAGCAACAATGGGTGGCGTTATACCTTTCATGCATTGTCAATCGTCTAAATCAAAGTACTATCAGCAAAGCTAGTTCCGTTATGGATTCTGCGAAATTCATTGAGTTGAGTAAATTTAAAAGGAGAACGGAATGTTACCCTTGTTTACGATGGTGTGCTTGTTGGCATCTAGCCTAAGTTTTGGCGCCCAAGTCGTCCAAATTGGTCCCGAGGATCGTACAGCGCTTCTGCAATTAGCTGAAGGACCAGAAAAGCGTCCTCTCGTTTTGGTTCTCCATGGTTTCGGGATGGATGCTGAGAGTATCGATCAATTTTTTAATGCCCGACGTGGGGCAGAACAAGTAAACTACCACGCACTGATTCCCGAAGGTCGGGTCAATCAAGACGGAGCACGGTTCTGGGCTGCAACTGATGCCTGTTGTGACTTTTTTGGTCCTGAAAAATCTGATACAGATGTGAACTACCTGATGGAGCTGGTTCACGAGGCCGTGAGAAGCTACCCCGTACGCAAGAATGAAATCTATATCGTGGGCTTTTCCAATGGAGGGTTCATGGCTAACAGGCTCGCGTGCGAGTATTCCAACGTCTTCGAAGGTGTTGCATCCTTTGCGGGAGCGAACTATCGAGACATCGCTCAGTGCCAGCCCAAGCGTGCACTTAGTTACCTTCAAGTCCATGGCACCGTTGATGCTGTGATTGGCTATGATGGTGGTTCGACACCTAAAGCTGCCTATCCTTCTGCACGAGCGACAACAGATTATTGGGCTGGCTTCAATCGATGCAAGAATGAAATAGCTACGTCTGAGGCCTTTGAGCTATCGCAGTTCAATCTTGATCTTAATGCCGGCTTGCCCAGTGATGAAGAGCTACCCCAATACTTTGATCCGGGGAATGAAACAGATCAACTCCTCTTCGACAATTGCCGAGGGCGGCACCAAGTAGCACTGTGGACTATGAATGGCCTTGGCCACGCGCCTTTATACCTTGAAAATATTCTGGTGCAGGCCCTGGATTTCATTGCAAAACCTATGGTGAAATAAGGCCTAGTACCGTCTATCGGTTTAAAGGCTTCGTTCTCGGCTAGAGCATTCTTTAAAAGGGTGGTTCTAGCTGGGGTATCGTAAGAAACTAAGACTTCATATCTTTCCTCTCTTTTTTAACTGGCAAACCGATGGCAGAAGCGCTTTCCACGCCTTTCTGCTTTTTTTCTTAAAAAAATCAGCGTCCTTACGTTGACGTGCGTCTTCAGCCACTGGTAAAATTCCAGTAATAGTTCCCATAATTTAAATAGAGGAAAGCTCCATGAGGACCAACTCCTTCGCGGTCGCAGTGATGTCACTGCTCTTTTCCTGGCAAGCAATGGCCCAGGAAATGAGTCTGTCGGATATCCTGAACCTAACTGTTGATTCAGCATCGAACACTAGTGAAACATTAGCACAGGCTCCGGCTACGATGATTGTTATCACAAGGAAAGACATTTCCGATAGGGGCTACAAAAACGTTTCCGAAATTCTAGACGATTTGCCAGGAATGGAGGTTTCTCGATCCTATGGTGATACTGGAATTAAGAACTACATGCGTGGTTGGCGGAATGCGATCGGCGATCCGTTCCTATTCATGATCGACGGCGTTGTCATGAATCACCTTTATTTCAATGTTGTTCATAACACCATTACCACGGTTCCGCTATCAAACGTCAAACAAATTGAAGTTGTTTACGGCCCAACCTCTTCGGTATACGGTGCCAACGCCTTTATGGGGGTCATCAACGTTATTACCAATGGCCCCGAGCTTGCCAAGGCAGGAGAGACAAAAACATCCTATCGCGGCTTTCTTCTTGGTGGTGAGCTAAATAGGACTATCGGAGACGTCACCGCCTCCTATCAGGGAGATGGGTTCAATCTCCAGCTTACTGGGCGTTTTGATGAGGGGCAGCTTGATTACTCCAATGCCGATCGCTACGAATTCTTGAAAGAAAAGTATATAGAAGATCGACGAATCTATGGAGGTTTTATTGACAACCCAAATTTAGGTGGCACTAGAAAATCCCTCTTTAGAAACCGGGCCTATGATTTGAGGGTTTATACGGAAGAGTTGGAAATCGGTGCTCGGCATGTATTAAGAGATACAGGCTACGGTTATCAATATCCTGCTGACAAAGTTCAAATGAACGGACGCTGGGCGCTAAGTGAATCAGATGTCTACCTCCGGTTTACCAAAAAAGTTTCTGATAAGGTAACGTCCACGACTATGGTACGCCATCGGGAAAGCGATGTTCCCAATGACTCCTATTTCGTGGACGGCTACTTTAGTAGCTCCGATAATGAGTTCCTGACGGCATTTTCTTATTGGTACACTTATAACGAAAGTATGACTGTAACTCAGGACTTCGATGTCAAGCTGTCAGACAGTTTCTCTTTGGTAACAGGGATAAAGTGGGAGCGGAAGAACTTACAGAAAGCTTACAATATCAACGGTGAAGCCGCCTCTGGGGAGCCAGGGGGCTATGAGCCAGTTTCAACCATCGATGCAGGTGACTATCTGTACCCGCAGGTTCAAGTCGAAGGAGACGAACCTCAGAATAGAATCTTAACTCAGGATAAAGGGGCCTACGTTCAATCGAAGTACAAGATCGCTAAAGGTCATGAACTTAATTTGGGTCTTCGATCAGATAGTAATTCTGAATATGATTCCTCGTTGACTAAGCGTTTTGCCTATGTGGCAATGATGGATGACTTCATCTTTAAACTCATTTACGGCGAAGCATATCAAGAACCAACTCCACGGGCGCTTTATGGAGCTTGGGGAGGGTCAGGAAGTGATCCGAGCCTGGACCCCGAAAACTCTCAGACCATTGAATTTACAGCGACACACACAACAAGCTCTCTGACGCATCTCGTGAGTTTCTTTGTCGCCAACAATAGCGATACCATCGTTCAAACCAGTGCAGGCGCAACGAATCTAGGTAAGCGAACGGTACAAGGAATTGACTATCATATCACTGCATTGATTCCTGTTTCGTTCTTTAAGCAGTTCAAAGTATGGGGATACTTTTCGCACCTATTGACCGCTGACGAAGAAGTTTTCGATAGCGATGGAGTTAAGACCGGTGACAAGTTCATTGGTGACTTGGCTCGAAACAAGCTGATGTTCGGAACTCAGGTTAACGTTAGCGATTTCGGTATCAGCCTTCGCGGACGCCATATCGGGCCACGAGATACGGTATCATCAAACCCTGTGAATAAGCTCGATGCATACACAACACTTGATACAAAGCTTGCGTTCCACGATCCCTATAACAAGGGAATTACTTGGGCCGTTCAAGTTGAGAACCTAACAGATACGGCTTACGATCATCCAGGCACACGTGAAGCGGATGCGGGCACTGAGCCAGGAGTATTTGATGACACCGGAGCTTACTCAGGCGGGTCGCAATCATACTTTAACTCAGTAATGCCGCAGCCAGGACGCCTCGTGTATGCTTCCATTCAGTATGACTTTTAGAGCCTAGAGCCGAAGGTAAATTTGGTATCGTATTTGAATAAGGGGACAGCTTTCGGGCTGCCCCCCAGTTATTTTAGAGTCTTAACCATCAGAGCGCTCCGAAAAACCGACTAGTGCTTAGTCACATTGAATCCTCGGCGTTGTTGTCTTCGTCTCTCAATCGTCGCTGTACGGGAGTACTATCTCCTCAATCATTCCTCGACGCCTAGCCGAGAATCCAATGTGACTAAGCACTAGTGTCTTACCAGCGATATAAGCGTGAAGCACCTACCAAAAAGGCTTAGAATTACGATGTATTTCGGATTTTTAATCTCGTGTTTAAGCCTGGTCCAAAGAAAAAACATCATAAATTCAGTATCTTAAAAATTAATCTTAATCTTTCCTGTGGCTTTAACGATAGCCAGGTTGTTAGCGAAATGCTCTTCAACTTGTGTTTGGCACGTGCGGACACCCTGTTTAGGATAGGTTTCAGATGACTTTAGCAAGGTACACAAAGCAAAGGCTGCTACGACTGTTCTTGATAGTCGTGCCTCTGTTTGTAGCCCTCCCTGCCTCCGCGAAGACTATGGGTGTTTTTCTCCCCCATATCTACTCTGTCAAAGAGCTTGAGGCCTTGATCAAAGAGGATGCTACTCTCAAGGGCTACGAAGTCAAAATATTCGCGCGGGTTAAAGACCTATTAGCGACCCACAAATCGGATGCTTTCGATGTGGTGCTGCTGCCAGCGAGTGTCAAGGGAAACAAACAAATAGGGAATATGGAACCGCAATTCACACTTTTGCGGAAAGGCAAAAATCTTGGCAAGCTCCTACTAGTTACTCTGAAAGGGGCTGACAAAGGTAAAAAGTCGGTCGCGGCGATCGATGAAGCGGGCAAGCGAAAGGCCTCGAAGAGTATTGTCAAGGAACGGCTCAACGGCAAGATCAAACGCATTAAACTAGTAAAAAAGGGCCTAGACTTAGTACCGATGCTAAGTTTAGGCAACGTCAATCATATCCTTATCGATGAACACGATCTAGAAATTGTGAAGAAACAATCAGAAGCCCAGTTCGAGATCATTGAGACCCTCGAAATAGAAGCTCCGATCTTCTTCGTCAAAAAAGATCAAAAAGGCAAACACGATGGACTCCTTAAGGTGGAAGCGAAGACGATCTCAAAATTCGGCTATGACAAAGTAGGGAGCGTGAAATGAAGTTCTCACTTTTAAACATACTAAGCTGGATGATGTTGCTAACCATGTCCCAGAACCTTTACGGGGCTGAAGTTATGATTGTCCGAAGCGAAGGCAAAGATTTCGAGGCGTTCGCTAAATTACTCAAGCAAGAAATGGGAGCCGATCTTGACTACGGCGAGACTGTCATCGACCGCGATACCGAAGCGAAAGACTTGTACAACGACCACATCAAGGCAAGCAAGTTAGTTATCCTTCTCGACAATGTGGCCGTAGCGAAAGCTAAAGAGCTAGTGGCTCAGGATAAGAAGCTACCTCCGATGGTTGCAACGATGGCGCTCAATCTTAAGAAAGAGCTGGATGATATCGAAGGCATTGCGGGAGTTGGCTACGAAGTATCTGGTTTCACCATTGTGAGCGAGCTGAATAAAATCATCAAAAAGAAGATTAGAAAAGTTAAAGTTCTTTACCGAAAAAGCTCCTCTGAAGAACTGATTTCGGATGCGAAGCGCTACCTGAAGCGCGAGAATATCGAGCTGGTGACCGTAAATGTCGAAAAGGGCGATCAGGATGACATTAATGATGAGGTCGCTAAGGAAGTAGAAAATGCATCGGATAGTGCTGATGCCCTCTGGGTTATGCTTGATAGTAAGCTCATAAACAAGAAAACCTTCGTTAAGGTGTGGATACAGGAGTCTAAGAAGCAGAGCATCCCGTTCTTGTGTGGTGTAGAAAAGTTTTCGCTCCCACCAATTAATATGTGTGCCTTCTCCGCTTATCCTAACGCGTCGGGACTTGCTGCTCACGTATCGGATATGGCTCTTTCGATCCTTGATGGAGATGCAAGCCCAGAAGACTACGGAGTTGAGTACATGGTGTCCAATGACAAGGTTCTCAATAAAGAGATATTAGAACGACTGAATATAAAAATAAAGAACCGTAAGGTTGATGGATTGAGAATTGTTGGCGAAGACTAGCTCACCTGAATCAGAGTCTCATATCAGCAGCGGTTTGGTGGTATGGGTATGGAAGCGAAAGGTAGGCTGAGGGTATATGAAGTCGATTAAGAATAAAATTGTAGCGTCCAGCCTTCTCGGCATCTTCTCCGTGTTGGTGATTTCATCAGTCATGGTCGCCCTATTCTCGGATAACCTCATCACGAACTTTCTTAATAAGGGCAATGAGGCCACCAATCAATTTATTGGTGACTTCAAACAGGCCTCTCAAGTCACTCAAAATGAAATCATCGAAATATACGAAGAGCAGGCTCGAAAGAAGGGCTTGAATCTTATCGCTAAAGATCGTATGTCCCTGACTACTCCATTTGTGGATAACCAGGTTCTATTCATCCAAGAATTCATCTCCGAATCTTTGAAGCTCGATGACGATATTATTTTTGCCGCATTCTATGTTGTGGAAGGGGAAGATATTCGGGCAACGAAAATATCGACGCCCCAGTACCCGAATGGCCTTCCCAAGGGTCTTAAGTTCAATTCTGATATCGATACTTGGGTAGGAGAAGACTTTGAGTTTGAAGACGGCAATCTTCCGGGGATCATTCAAAGGAAGACGAGCGGTATAGAGCAGGTAAGTTTTACCTATACCACAGCCTCCGGTGAAACGAGAGTCGTCCAAGCCTATGATGTAGCCACTCCTGTTTTCGAAGGAGAACCTGATGAAATCGATGACCTTATGGAAGAAGGTGAAGCAGTAGGCTATCTTCGCTATGTCATCTCTTTGGAAAAAACCAATAAGTTTGTGCAGAAAACCAAGGATGATCTAGCAAAGATTATTGGTAAGCAAGAGGAACGAACGAATACTACACGGGAAGAATTAATTCGCCTGGGTAAAGATAGCGAGAATCAGCTATTCCTTGCGCTAGCTGGTTCTGCAGTATTGATGACTATCTTGGGGTTTGCGATCTCGGCCTTCGTAGCTGGTAAAATCTCTAAACCGGTGACTTACCTTTCGAAAGCGGCTCAGGAAATTGCCAGTGGTCACTACGAATCTAAAGTGAAGAAAATGTCGGATGATGAAATTGGGCAGTTGTGTGAAATTTTTGAGAACATGCGTGTCCAGGTAAAAGACTTCACTGAAAATCTACAGTTCATGGTAGACGAAAAAACTAAGGAAATCCGGTTCCTTTTGGATAATATTGACATTGCAATCTTTAAAATCATGCCTGATAAGCAACTTGGTGACGAATACTCGAAGGCCGCTAAACAGATGTTTGGAGATCTGAAGGGTAAATCAACTAATGAAGTTTTTAAGGCACTTCATTCAGAACGAACTCCAGAAATTTTGGATACTATGATAAATGAAGATGATTTAACCTATGAAGCCAACTCATCACTTCTGCCACTTAGTTTGAAAACTAAAAAGAACTACTTGGAACTATCATACTCGCCGCACTATGGCCCCGAAGGCCAGGTTTCCTCTGTCCTAGTTACTGTGAAAGATGTGACTGAAGTTAATAAGCTCAAGGCAAAGGCGGAAGAAGAAGCAGAAAAAGGACGGTTTATTCTGAACATTGCCTCTCACGGGCCAGAGAATGTGAGGCGCTTCATAAAAAATGAGATTTCGTTGTTAGAGCAGAGCAAAGATGCAAATAAAATCCAGCGTATTTTACATACCGTAAAAGGCAATAGCCTCGCTTATGGGTTTAAGGACCTCGGCGATCATATTCACGAATTTGAATCAAAATTACAGAAGATCGAGGGTGATGAATTTGTTGCAAAAGGGCAGGAATATTGTCAGAAGACGATTATGTTATACAAAGGTCTTGAGAAGACAGTGAACCTCTACTTTCCGTCATCTGATTCAATGGGTTTACACTCCCGAGCAAACCTCTACCTATCGGCGATTTCAGAGCTATCCATCAATGACAATCCCCATCTCCAAGAGCTACGGGATATTTTTTATGATAAGTGCTATATCTCCTTTAACGAAATTCTTGACTTCGTCCGTAAGCCCCTTGAACCGCTTTCGAAACGGTTGAAAAAACCAACTCCAAATTTGGAATTCAGTGATTCTTTCTGGCTAAAAAGAGAAATTGAACATAACTTTAGGGGCGTTCTCAATCATATCATTCGTAACGCCTTAGACCATGGGATAGAAGAGCCAAAGATTAGAAAGAAGAAGGGCAAAGACGAACGGGGCACTTTAAAATTCACCTTTGAAACAAAGGAAGGCGCCGGGCTGATTACTGTGCAGGATGATGGGGCAGGGATCGATCTTAGAAAGATAAGCGAACGACGATCTCTTTCCCCTGATACGACTTTAAATGAGATCGCCCGTGAGATCTTCAAGGCAGGCTTCAGTACCAAAGATGATGTAACAGAGATTTCTGGCCGTGGCGTGGGTATGGATGCGGTCAAGGTTGATATTGAAGAGCTGGGTGGCTCCATTGAACTTAAGATTTTGAGCCCTCGCAATGGCGAAGAAACTCTCCAGGAAATGGAAGAAGATACTGTTCCATTTGCTATCATTATTGGTGTCCCGGATGCCTATATCGGCAATAAGAACAACCCCAACAATCAACTCGTTGCTTAAGGCCTTTGCTCATCGGTGGGCCTAGGCTCATCAGCCTTTCCATATGGTGTCAAATCCTTAGACACCTTTCTCCTAGCCACTTTTAAATACCAATGCAATAATAGGTAATTAGAATTTTGTAGGAAAAATCACTGGATCTTTCTCGTTTTGCACACTAATATGGCGTAGTGGATGTTCGATGCGGAGATTGTTGTTGTGAAATTCCTTTTGATTCTGATCCTAAACCTGCTACTAAGCTCTGAACTCATCGCTAGAAATTCTGAGTTCGGTCCCTTTACGCTTCGCTACGCAGCATTTCAAGTAAACGGCAAGCGTATGCTAGTTCAAGATCCAATTCGGATCGAGGCGCATAACACCGTGAATGGCCGAGTCTACGTTGCCGAAGGACGCAATCCGAGCGTCGAAATTCCTCCTGGACACTACCGATTCAAGGGCTTCAGCAATAAGTGTAAGTTCAAGGATCGCTACACCTATATATTCAAAAGTCGCAATGTGGCAATGGCGGCCATCTGCAGCTAGGTTTCTACTAATTTACCTAGGTCCTTTCGTCAGCATACCAAAGTTTTTTCTATTCGTGCGCAAACTATCTCTTTCGTTCCTATCAACTACACTTCATACAAGCGCTAAGTTATTAGGTATTGCTAAACCATAATAGGCAACTACTAACAAACCTTCGTTAGAAGTCATTCCTCAACTCCGACGACTAGTACGTATGAAGAATGATTAGAGGTAGCCACTAAGATGAATATGTATGACATTCGTAGATTTCAAAGCTCTGCTCCCATAGGCCAGGCCTTTGATGCTTGCTACGTAAAGTTTATTCAAACCCATGGAGAGCGAATTCTAGCAGTGAATGAAACTCGTCTGTCTCCTGCTGAGTACCAAGCCTTGTGTCAGCATGTAGCCGACATATTGAAGCTAGGAAGTACCATGACTAGAGTGTCAAAACATACTGGGCAAAACTCTTGAAAAATGGAACTTGTAATAAAAGGTATTGGGGAGTTCGTCGGATTCTCGTAAACTCACAGGCAACATTTTTTCAAATTGAGATTTCGAATTCTTGTGTCGCCACAAGGCAGCCATTGAGGAGTCGCTATGTACCTTGCCCGATGGGTCGCGCGCTTTGCGTTAGGCTTAGGACTACTGTGCCTTAGCCCTAGCTATTCTATGAGTCAAGAGCGGATCGTAATTGACAACCAGGACCCAAACTTCTTCACTAATGGCAACTGGACAACTAATACCGATGTCTCGGCTGTTGGAGGTGACTTTGTTGAAGTTCGACGTTTTGAAGTAACTGATCCGGTTGTCAGCTTAGCAACTTGGTTTTTTCGCGATCTTGAGCCTGGCGACTACCGTCTCTTTGTATCGACAATAAAAGGTGAGGCCTATGCTCAGGATGCCACCTACTTTGTATCCGAAAGCACGGGTAGCAGTACGTGGTTTTATACGGTGAATCAGCAAAACTCCCGTGTTGATTACATAGACGATCAACTTCAGGGTTGGCACTACCTCGATACGGTAACCGTGGAGGCCGGTGGTGAGTTAGTACTCACACTGCGCAATTTTTTTGACCAAGGATCGTTTATCAATGCAGATGCTGCGTTGCTTGAACGTCGGAGGGATTTGAATCAAGGCCCTCCCGGCCCTCAGGGACCTGTGGGCCCCGAAGGACCAGCTGGAGAAGATGGTCCCGTTGGAGCGAAAGGGGATCCAGGACCAGCAGGTGAGCAGGGCCCTCCAGGTGCTAAGGGAGAGCCAGGTCCTCAAGGACTACAGGGACCAGCAGGTGAGGAAGGCCCTCCTGGACCAGAAGGGCCAAAGGGAGATAAAGGGGATAAGGGAGACACGATTGTTGGTCCTCAAGGGCCTATTGGCGAGCCAGGCCCTCCCGGCCCCCCTGGTCCTGTAGGACCTCCTGGTGAGGAAGGCCCTGCTGGGGCCAAAGGAGACCAAGGAGCAACTGGAGAACAAGGGCCTCAAGGACCTATTGGGCCCGAGGGGCCTACAGGACCCGTTGGTCCTCCCGGTGAGGAAGGCCCAGCAGGCGTGAAAGGTGATCAGGGAATTGCAGGTGAGCCAGGCCCCCCAGGTGAGCCAGGCCCCCCAGGGGAAGAGGGTCCCCAAGGTTTACGAGGTGAAACTGGTCTTACTGGCCCTCAGGGTCCCCAAGGTGAGGAAGGTCCTCAAGGCCCTCAGGGAGTTCGCGGTGAAATTGGTCCTACAGGTCCCAAAGGAGATCAAGGTGAGCCTGGTGATCGAGGACCAACAGGTGAAGCAGGGACCAATGGTTTGCACTCTTTGATCGATCAGGAAGTTTTGCCAATTGGTAACGAAGCGTGTCCGCGAGGCGGTATAAGGATCATCACCTTTTTAGATGTCGATAGCTCGGGAACTCTGACCCCCGCAGACGAAAATGTGATTCGTAATGATATCTGTATCCCCAGAGCGTTGGCTACCCCTCCGCTTAGTTTTGATGTCAACGGTGCCACTCGCGCTGGAGTTCCTGTAGAAGTGCAGCTTTTTGCAGTCGATCCTGTGGGGCAGGATGCCATCATCGATTGGAAGATAGGAGCGGTTACACCTGCTCAAGGGAGTGCATCACTAGCTGGTAATACCCTAGTCGTAACTCCTGAAGCTGGTTTCAACGGACTGTTGAGTATCCCTGTGACTGCTGTTGACGCCAATGGAGATGAAAGCGATCCGGCTTTAGCAACGGTTTTAGTTGGGGGAAATGCCCTTATGGTTGTTGGTAATCCAGCCGCACTTACCATTCAAGATACAACCGTTGTCGCCCTTCTGGGCGACATGGGATTCTCTGTATCAATTGTAGATGATGCCGCTGTTGATCTCACAGATACGGTAGGGCAGGATGTTTTGCTCATCGCTGAGTCCGCAAATTCAAGCAGTGTTCCAACGAATCTCAAAGATGCTCCTATTCCCATCATTATTTGGGAATTTAATTTATGGGATAACTTTAATCTCGTGAATGCCTTGGGTCTTTCCACAAGCATAGAAGATGCGATTGATGTAGTTGATTCCAGTCATCCCTTATCCCTTGGCTTGACAGGGCGGGTTAAAACATTCGCAGATGGAATAAACGTGACATGGGGTAGTGTTAACGGGGAGGGAATCGTGATTAGCCGGGCTGATGAAGATGTGAATCGTGCAACGTTCTTTCTTTATAAAAAAGGCGCAAACTTGTTTAACGGCGATGTAGCCCCAGCTCGTCGGATAGGCATTTTTTCACCCCGCACATCGACTTCCAACGAAAGTAGCTTGACTGAAGCAGGCCTAGCATTCTTTCGTCAGGCTATCAACCAAGCTATTATCGATGACAACCGTGCCCGTGGACGTGTAGCAAGTCTATGACGATCAGGAACTGTGTGTTGATCGAGTCGTGAGAGTCTCGTTGACTTTCATGGCGACCTAGTCTAATGAGGTGGGCGCTCGTTCAATCTTCAAAAAGGCGATTCAATGCATTCACGTCTACTTGGTCTCATTTTCATTGTAAGTATGGTCTCAGCAGGTGCTCGTGCTGATATCTACATCGACGGTAGTGAAACTCGTCAAGAGTTTATCCGTCAGGGTATGGTTTGGGAGCAGCCAAACTACGATATTTCAAGTGAGAATTTGCTCGGTTCCACCTCTCACTGTCCTGCTTTTGAGCCCACAGATGTGGTGACTTGCTCCTATATCAAGCCTAAACGCGGCGACGTGGGTAGCGGTTGGACCCCCAAATTTAAGTGCCGTACTCCTGAAGGTAAGAAGCTTAAGGTAAAGTATGGTCAGACAAACGCTGAAGTCTTTTCAGAAGTTTTCTCATCACGATTGCTACAACTCATTGGATTCAAAGCAGACTGTAACTACCCCGTTGCTAAAGTCATTTGTACTGATTGCCCAGAAAACCCCTTCCAGTACACGCAAGACTACGCTCTAAATCAAGAAGATATAAACGCAGAGTTTAGAGAACGGGAGTTTGACTACGTCCTGATTGAGAAAAAGTTCGGTGAGGAAACTATCGCGCAGGTCGACGGAAAAGAGATCGAAGGCTGGGGTTTTGATGAGTTTCTCAATGAGGGCTACCGGCATCAAGTTGAAGAGCAGAACACTGCTCGTGAAGCCCTGACTCTTCTCATGGCCGTTCTTCAGCATGGCGACAATAAGCGCTCCAACCAGCGCCTGTACTGTGCTATCGAACCTGACAAAGGCGAAGAGTGCCCAGAAGATCAAAAATATCTTGTGGTTCAAGATCTTGGAGCAACTTTAGGTAGCTATAAATTCAAGGATAAGGAAGGTTCTCTTGTCAATCTACCGCCCTCTGCTAGCTTCAGGTTTTGGGACATTGCTCCTATCTGGAGTTTTTGGCGAGGGGCTGGCTGGAGTGGTTGTACAGCGCAAGTATTTGCTGTCGGTGGGACAAGTGAGCCTACAACACTTCAGGAGCAAAAGATTTCGGAGGCAGGTCGCGCGTTCCTTGCCGATCTGATGTCTCAGATTACATACGAACAGGTTGAGCAGTTGGTTGCTGTTTCAAAGCTTTCTCAGCGTATTGCAGATCAGGACATTGCAAGAAAGATGACTTTGGTAGCACAGGACAATCTAGGCTTCCCTTGGCTGCCTCGATTACCCTTTAACCGAAACCAGATCAGTTCTGAGCAGTGGGTGAATACGATGTGGAAGAAAATCCAAAAGGTCCAAGAGGGCTCTTGCTATCGATAGGCTGATCCGAGCTAGTACTTTCGATTGAGTGAAAACTTGATGGAGCCAAAGCTAGTCTTTGGCTCCAATCTCTTTAGCTTCAAGCATCAGACGATTCAAGTCTGGAACGGAAAATCCTTCATCGTGAAAAAAGATGACTTTGCCTTTTTTGCTGAGAAGTATCACCCGAGCATTTAGTGGGTTTTCGTTCCCAGTAAATGCTACAATTTTATCTGCATCATCATAAACGGTGATCACGACATTCCAAATATCATCTGGGATTCCGGATCGCATCCCTTCATCAATTCGATCAGATAGCAAGCTTGGAATCCAGCCGCTAACCGTTGGGATTTCGAAAATGTTGAAGGAAGCCTGTTTCATGTCGAGACCAATCAGCCAACGATCAATGTCGAACTGGCTGTTTTGCTTGTAGCCAATTAAGAGCAGAGCGATTTTGCCGTTAAGGTCCTCAGGGATTCGCCAAGTCTTATTATCCAAGGCCTTGCCAGAGACACTTGGGAAGACAGAATCTATGGGTCTCTTGTTTGGAACTTTGTGACTGCAGCTAGTGAATGCTAGCAATGCGGTGAAAACCAAGTATTTCATGTAACCACCCTTTGATGAAATCGCTACTGGCATCTATGGTAGCGTCTCTAGGTAGGATTTTCTATCGGGCGTTTTGGTACTCCTGCCAACCTCGATCGATGGCAGCCTGGTTGATTCCACAACCAGAAACCTCTGGCTCATTCTCTAGACGGGCTACAGGGATAGCGTGAACACCATTGAGTCCGCTATTGATATCGTTAATGTTAGTGCTCGAATCATCCCAGAAGATCACCTGCTTTCTGTCTTCCATTACACTAGGGTTCAAGCCATAGTGCTTCATAATCCGGGAAATATGCTGCACCTTATTACCTCTCATCATTTGATAGGGGCAAGTTTCGCAGTTCCATTGAGTAGAGTCTGTTGGGTCGGGTATAGAAGATGCTGTCGCCCAGTCTGGGAACTGGTCCTTTATCGGGCGAACCTTATCCTCATAGCTAGCTTCGAGTGGTGAGTGACTGGCGATTCCAATCGCTGCACCCTGCTCGATACATCGTTTAACGGCTGCTTGAGCAGCGACGCCGAGACATTGATCAAACCAGCCATAGGTTGGGTTCTGATTGGTTTTGCAGTGATACTCAGGAATGTTTTGTGTTGTAGGACAGCTATGACTGGATAGGGTCAAATCGTAGTCAAATATGCAGATAACCTGCCTTCCGCTTCCTTTTTCTGGGTCTAGACTGATGCTTTCGTCGTTGGCTTCATCTTCATTTTTACCATCAGTTTTATTTGATTGAGAGTCGTCATTTGGCGAATCATCCGTTGTGTAAGGGTCTGAGCCAATCTCCTTCTGACCATCATGATGGTTTCCAAGGGATGATATGCCGGGCTTAACGTTTGATCTTTCAAGCGTGGGCATCTCTGATCGAGAGCAGGCCATAGATAAGAATATGAACAAAAAGAATCTCAGCAAAAGGGTACTCCACTTCAAGAATGACTCTTTGTGCTCAGCAAGATTCAGGCCGCAAAGCTATCCATGGCAAGCCACTGATTGGACTTAAGTCTACTTCTTTTACCTAACCATCCTTGGACATTTCAATGTGTCAGGTTCTTACGTAAGCAAGAGATCTCAAAGGGAAAAGTAAACGAATCGTTTAGAAGCTTTCATGGGGGAAAAGTCCACATGATATCAGGCTCATCAAAAAGTGATCGACGTGTAATACTTACAAAGTATGTGCCGTAAATACCTAAAATCAAGCTGATCTAGTCATAATCGATTCAGAATTTAACATCACAAATTGGGGAACCGAAAAGTGAGAAAGTCGCTTAAAATCTGAGGTTAGAAACATGAATTGGCTTGTGATCCTGTTTGCCATGCTGTACACCGGCGTTGCTCTCGCAAAAACTGGAAAGTCTGAACCAGACTGCTTTTCCTGTCGTATTGAAATCAAGAGTCTAGATGAAGGAATTCCTCTTTCGGGAACTTGGAGGTTTACGCGTCACGATCACATTCGAAATGCAGACCCGAAGACGTCTACTGCTGCTTGGCCAATTATTGAAACCCCAGGTAGCTGGGATAAGGCTTACCCTGATAAGAAGGTTTACCGCATCGGTTGGTATCGTGGTGAGCTATACTTTGCGAAGGAGCTCATCGGTCAGGAGGTTGTAGTTCTTCTCGATGCCTACATGAGTGGGTTACGGTTCTATGTAGACGGTGACCTAAAGTTTGAACGAGGTGGGCAGAACTCTCACGATAAGTATTTTTCAATTCAACCCATTCCTGTTCGCTTCAAGGTGACCAAGTCTCATCATACCATTGCGTTTCGGATAGATACGATTCTGATGACTGGTGTCTATCAGCTTCCATTTAAAATTGTTAGCTATAAGAAACAGGACTTTTGGGTATCCATATATAAATCTTGGGGCGGCGAACTTCGATTTGTTTCGTCGTTCATCGTGGTGTTTTTCGGATTGTTCTTCTTCCTGATATATATGAAAACCAAATCAACTCTTTACTTGGTGGCAGGGCTATCAGGTATCTGTATCTATCCATTCTACGGCCTGCCGGGCGATATGTTGATTCGCTTTTTCGAACCAGAATCCTTGCTGTTGCTGCATTATACGGGGCTAGGTTCGTTAGCTGCATTTCACGGACTTTTTGCACAACACTTCTATAAGTTTTACCCAAGATTCAATAAGATCAATCTGGCGATCAATGGACTATTCATACTTCTGTTTTTTGGGATGACAGTTTCATTTGATCTCAAACTCTTTCAGTATGTACGTAAGCTGATTTTCTTGTATGCGATCAGTGTCGCAGCGCAGTATATTTACGTTCTTTTTAAAGCACAGAAAAAACACAAGATGGCCCTGCCGCTGTTCATTGGTGAAACTCTGATGGTCTTCTGCGCGGCTCATGATATCCTGTTGGCGCTTGGAGTGATCAAGTCTATTACACTACTGTTCTTTGGAACTTTGGTTGCGACCGGATCTATTTTGTTCGTGGCCTCTAGTCTTTTTGCAAATACCTATGTGGAAAACCGAAAATTATTGAAGAGTGTTGAGCATGTTAATCGCAACCTGGAAGGAATAGTTGCCCAAAGAACATCGGAGCTCGAAGAAAAGTCACGGGATGTGAGGACTATGTTGGAATCACTTCCTCAGGGTGTTCTTCTGATCTGTAGTGAACTACAGATTCATAAGGAGTATTCCAGCTATCTTGAAACTATTATTGGGCAATCAAATTTAGCCAACAAAAATATTTTTAAAGTCTTGCTAAGTCGTACAGATCTTAGCAAGGATCAACTTGATCAAATCAATAGTACACTAATGTGTTCTTATGAAAATGATCGTATCAACTTCGAAGCCAATTGCGAGTTACTTCCCCATGAAGTCCGATTCCATCAGGGTGATAGTACTAAAGTTCTATCACTGGTATGGTCCCCGGTGGTTGATAGTGGCGATTGCATTGATAAGATATTGCTCTGTGTCCGCGACATTACCGCTGTGGTTGAGCTTGAGAATTGTAGTCGAAAGCAGGAGCGAGAGCTAAAAATCGTTGGTGAAATTCTTGACGCTGGTACCGTTCGGTTCAAAAGATTTAAGGCAGCGGCACTGGAGTCGGTGACTCACTGCCTTGGAATTGCTAATCGAGAGACTTTCGATCACGATACCAAGGCAAGCCTATATCGGATTATTCATACAATCAAAGGCAATGCGCGGACATTGGACTTCAGTCTTATTACAGAGTTTAGTCACGACTTAGAAACTCAGCTGGAGAATGAAAGCATTGAATATGAAAGCCTAGTTACAGCCCTGCGTAGTCTACAAAAATTGCTAATGGAGTATGGACAAATTGCGCGAGAAAAATTGAATGTTGGAGTGCAGAGCCAAGGTGATGAGGTATTGAGTAAAGAGCAGGTTATTCAGGTGCTAAATATTAACGAGGATAGCGATCTTGAGCACTTGAAGCAGCAGATTAAGGAGGTCAAAGACCTTCTGGCCAGTCAGTACATGGTATCGATTGAGGAATCCTTATCTCCTATTATTGAATCAGTTCCTCAGCTGGCCAGAGAGCTAGGCAAGCAACCGCCCCAGGTCATTGCTGAGGGACTAGATATTCATATTCCCCAATCAGTATCTACCACGATTCAAGATTCATTAGGGCATTTAATCCGTAATGCTATGGATCATGGAATTGAGCATGCAGATGATCGTGTGGCGAAGGGAAAGGATCCTGTCGGCCGAATCAAGCTTCATTTCTGGGAGGCGGATCAAAAGCTATACTTTCAATTAAAGGATGATGGTCAAGGAATGTCGATTCAGAGGATGAGGCGAAAGGCTCAAGAACTTGGAGTTGGCCAAAAACTCAATACGGTGGAAGACATTGCTTCCCTTGTATTCACCAGCGGCTTCTCTACCAAAGAACATGTCACAGAAGTTTCAGGTCGAGGTGTAGGAATGAATGCTGTTTATCATTTTTTCAAGGATCGTGGTGGGCATATAGAAATACGTGTTGATGGTGCAAATGATAAGGACTTCATAAGCTTTCATGTTGCAGGATGGTTACCTCTCTTGATCAAAGAAGATGTTGCTTAATCTTCAAAAAAAGGGATGACTAAGCAGGCTTTTTGAGTTCAGGGGATCCAAAGCCAAGCTTATCTTTAAGTTCTTCGATATCTTGGTATCGAAAGGGCTTTTTTAGGATAAAGTCTGGTTTGCTCCGCGTCCGCTTATCGTCTTGCTTGAATAGCTCTTCCCCCTCATCATCTAGACCGGTGACACCTATGATTGGAGTGTAGACGCCAAATTTATGAAGCTTTGCTGTCAGTTCAAAGCCGTCCATTTGAGGCATTTTTAGGTCACTGATAATGAGATCAAAGTCTTCAAGCATCTTAATCCCAAGTGCTAAAGCATCGCTAGCAGACTCACATGATTGGGCGATGAAGTCATGTTCCTTCATGATATCGCATATGAGGATCAGGATTTCTGGGTCATCGTCGATGACGAGGCATTTCTTTATCCGTGACTGGCTCACCATCAGTTCGAGATGGGTCTCTACGGGGTCGTGCTCGGCCTGAAATTTATCGATGAAGGCTTCGAAACGGTCGAAATCCAGGGGCTTGTCAAAAAAAGTAATGTCGCTCAAATGCTCAGACTTTTTCTGTGCAGCAGCTAAGTACCCAGAAATCATCATGACCGGCGTATCTCGGTTTCGGGAGGAACCTTCTCGAAGCTTCTTCACGAACTGGTAGCCGTTCATGTGTGGCATATTGTAGTCTGAAATGATGATGTCGAATCTCTCTTTTTGACAAATGGTCAAGGCTTCGAAGCCGTCATGCACGATCCGTGGCAAGCTTCCACTGGGAAGCAATTCGACAATTAAGTCTATGATTTCGGGTTCATCATCCGCGATTAGTACTTTCATGAATCCTCGATAGAGTTCGTTCACCTCGTTCCCTTTCCATCGGCAGCTTATTTGATGAACTGTGCCATTAGACCCTAAATTGTGACCTAATGGTATATTTTGTTCATGTGAGGCTCAGGTATTTAAGTCTCGCCAAGATCTATAGCTTCTAAGATTGAGATGTCATTTTTCGGCGTATGGAAGAACTGATCTGAGGCGCGCCGTTGCCACAAAGAATGAGAGCAAAGCCGACCCAGGTAAAGAGGCTAATCGATTCACCGAGGATCACTTGAATCCAAATCAGTGATAGGGTCGGTGACAGAAAGCTCAGGTTCGAGAGCATGACTTTATCGTTGCTGTGTTCCAAGGCTTTCAGCCAAAGAAAGAAGGTCAATCCCATTTCAAAAAGCCCAATGTACAGTGAGCCTAGAATTGCCTTTGGATTATAGTTTAGCCATGCAGATGGGGCGTCAAGCCAGGAAATTAGGGCAAGAATAGGTGTTGCGACGAGAAATACAGCAAATAACTTAACGAGTGCATCAATATTAATTTGGCTGCTTATGATCCAGTAGCTAGCCCAGATGATCGCCGAAAGGAACGCGAAGAGAATACCAGCACCGTTGCTGGTGATCCCACTAAAGCTTTGTCCTTGGCTGGTGATAAGTAAAAGCCCCAGAAAGCTTGGAATCATAAACATTAGACTAGATCGATTTTTTCCTTGACCGCCAATTAGAGTAGATCCTAATGCTAAAAACAAGGGCCAACTGAAATTTATAGATTGTGCAATCTGAGGTTTTAGGCGGTCGTAGGCGGAAAACAGACAGATATAGTAGAGGATTGGATTGAGTAGGGATAGGCCTATAAGTTGAAGCCATTGACTTATTCTAAGTTCAAGAAGTTTAGTCCATTTTCTAGTCACAAGCATGGCCAAGGCTAAAGCTAGAAGAGACGTCAGAGACGACAGGCATAGTAGCTGGTATACAGATACAAGTTCTAGAGTCAGTGCAAAGGCTGAGGCTACCGTTGACCATAGAAAGATAGCAAGCAAGCCGTAACGTAGGCTAAGGTTTGGTTTAACTGTCATCATGAACTGGCTCCCAAGTGCTGGTGGCGCTCAGTTTGCTTGAGCTGATTTGGAAATACAAGCCTAAAAGCTTGAAGTCTTTTTTGGTAAGTTATTGATTATAAATGATAAGTTGACTTTGGCTGGTTCAACCAAGGGGTTGCTACCAAGACTTCTCGCCCGTGACAGTGGAGCCAGTGCTTGCTTAGTGCGATCTTTCATGCCTAGGATAGTGCTAGCCCTTGAAGTTTCGAACCACGATGTAGTGACCTTTGCCAAGCAATGGCGTGACCTGTTGGACCATATCCTTTTTTTCTCGACTTCCCGAGAGCTTCATGGCCATAAGGCAGTGATCGCTTTGAGAGCGATAGCGGGTGACAAAGCGAAAGGCCGTCTGAGGAATCTCTTCAAATCGAAACAAAGTTCCGCTATTGATTGTTGTGTTGAAACCCTGAGTCGCCCTAAAAAGATAGAAGCTACCACCACCAATGACAGAGTCACAGCACTGGCTAGGGATGGGTGGTGCAATGTATGCTTTGGGAGCTGTTTTAGTCTGCTTGTCTGTGCGAGAGGACAGCCGTGAAAGCCAAAATGCCGAAGTTATATCAAACTTTGAAATATAGGTGTACTCTCTGCCAAGGGCATGAACGATTAATCCTCTTCGTAGCTTCAAACCTGCACCACATCTATTGTCGAGTTTCTGTACCAGTTCGCACAGTCTAGCAATACAAGCCGTGGCATTCAAGGTGAAGTTTTTTTGACTGCCTTGGAAGCCCCATCATAGACGCTCATACCTCACCTCCGAGGATACCAGTCATCACTTCAAGCTAAGAAGTAAGCTCTTCCTAGCCTAACCACTTTCAAAAATTCGGCGTAGGTTTCTGGTAGCTAGTCTAGTGATTCTTAATCCAATGAGTCTAGGTGGATTAGTGAAAATACGCGCTCTGCACACCCATGCTGATCTTGCCTGGGCTAAAGGTTACCTAAATAAATCCGATGACTTCCCAAGACATGCTGACCACTATTCGGTGCCACATTGATGGTCGACTACTGCAAATCACTCGTGATTCTGAGCCTTCTCGGAATTACCGGTATTGGCTTTTCCAGCCCAAAAGCTGTGGAAACGTCTGGTGGGGTAATTTCTCTGCCTACCAGTTTCGAAGATGTTGCGCATACTGAGCGTGTGGATATAGAAGTCATCGGTGACTGGCGGTTTTCAGATCATCATCAAACAGAGATGAACTGGGCCCGATTTGATAGACTACCATTAAAGGCTGTTGTTCACGGCAATCCAGACTTCTTAATGTTTTCCAAGGAACCATCCATTGGCAGCTATGTTCTCGCGATTGAAAGTCATGAGGCGCGTAAATTGGCTCTTGGTCTAGAACTCGTACTAGCAAGTGCTGAAATACGGCTCGTATCCGCTGACCAAGGCCAGGTAATCTATCGCGATCCCCTGTTTGATCGCTTTCCAGATGACCCCGGCTATCGACAGAATGCTCGTCTAACCGTCTCCCTTCTGCTTCGCCCAGGACTGAACTATCTGATTTATAACTACCAACAAAAACCGTTGGTCAAACGTAGTGGCGCTTACACCAACGTTGGTTTCACGAGTTTTCCTAGAATAGCAACCTTGGAAGCTTTGAGGCGGTCTTACGATTTGGATCAGATGTGGTTGCTTATTCCCCTGGGCATTGTAGGGTGTTTAGCGATCTATAGTGGACTGATTTATCTTTCGAGAGGGCGAGAAGATCTTGATTCCTTGCTTCTGTTCTTGTTCAACGTGTTTATCTTCTTCAAAGAATTGGCTTCTCAGAGAATTCTTTCTAGAATCTTTGATGACCAGGCATTTATGACGATCTCTGGGCTTGGAATCGGAGGGCCATTGGTAGCTGCCAGCATTGCCTTCAAGATTTTGAAAGAACGTCATAATACGAAATTCTCGAATGCCCTGCTCCGGCTTCATACTGCCAATACTATTTTCTTTATCTTACATGCTTTGACCTTATCGAATATTCGTTGGTTACCTATGGTTGATGAACTTACGCCGTTGTTCGTGATGGTCAATGCATTCTTGTTCTTCATTATGTTTGTCCCATATTCTATTTTCATAGCTGTGAAAAGTCATAGTGCCGATCTCATCTTATTCACCTGCGGTATCTTGCTTCTGGCTGCTGGAGTATTGAGCGATTTTTTAAACTCCCAGATGCACCTGGGGTGGCCTTGGTTTTCTATGTGGGGAGCCGTAGGAATGTCTTTGCTCCTTGCCAAGAATAACTCCACCATGTTTGCCCAGGCTTATGATCGAACCAAGCTTCTGTTGCATGAATTGGAATTGAAGAATAGCCAAGTTGAAGAGCTTAATCGCAGTCTTGAAAGAAAAGTCAGAGAAAGAACTTACAGACTACGCTCCTTGTTGGAGCATATACCCCAAGGGATCTTGTCTTTGGGTCGAGGCGGCTTGATCGAAGAAAACTACTCCTTGCAATTAGAAACGATTCTGGGCACCAGCAAGATTGCCCATGAAAGCTTTCAATCTGTAGTCATCAATCGCATTGAAACCAGCCAAGATACCCGAGATCAAATCTGGCAGACACTCCTATGTAGCATTGATGAACCAACATTTAATTTTGAGGTTAACGAAGATAAGCTGCCAAGTGAAATTGATTTTAGAACCCCTGAAGGCAGGGAAAAAACTTTGCAAGTGACTTGGAATATTGAAACGGATGAGTCGGAGGAAGTGGTCGATCATATTCTCGTGACAATGCTGGACATCTCTGCCGAGGTTGAAGCAAGAGATCGGCTAGCACAAAAGGATGCAGACTTGAGAATCATCTCACAGCTGATCGAAGTCGGGGCGGACAAGGCTAATCAGTTCTTTGGCACTGGAGAGCAATTACTCGAAGAATGTCGTAGTCTACTGACACAATATTCAAACAAGGAAGACGACCTTAAGATCTTATTTATCAATGTTCATACCCTCAAAGGATCCGCTAGATCCGTTGGGTTTTCAGCAATTGCTGCAGAATTACATCAAATTGAAACTGATTTTGCCGGTATCTTGCGGTACCAGAAAACTGTCAATCAGCTTGAACTTCGCCAAAGGATGGACTCCATTTTGAGGCTCTACGAACACTATCGGGATATCAATCGAAATGTATTGGGCCGCGAGAATAGCTTCAGTAAGATTACCATCGATCGCGAACTAATCGAAGAGGGGCTAGCCTTGCTCGGTGCTCTTGAAGGGCAAGATCTACCTCACAAAATTGTCAAAGGTCTCCGTAGAAGTAAGGAAGAGCTACAAAGCCTGGTAAAAACTCCCCTGCGAGATACCATCCAAGATGCCATGAAATTAAGTGAAAAAGTTGCTCGTGATTTAGGGAAGCCTAAGCCTCGTATTAGCATCGACTGTGAAAACTGGTCGATTGGTTATGAGGATGAACTCATAATCCGCAAAGCATTTGTACATATCATTCGTAACTCTTTGGATCACGGGATCGAAGCCCCAGAGGAGCGGACTGCCCTGGGTAAGCGAGCGGAAGGCCTCCTGACCGTTAAGGTTGCCAAAAAGTCTGGACAGTTTCTCATCACCTTTTTTGATGATGGTAGGGGTCTCGATCTTGATAAGCTTCGATCTAAGCTCGAAGATCAAGCTTTGCTCCCTCCTGATACTAGTCCGGAAAAATTAGCGGAGTCTATTTTTCTACCGGGAGTGTCTACCAAACAAACCGTGTCGCAGATTTCTGGGCGTGGTATCGGCATGGACGCAATTCGAAAGTTTCTAAGAGAGCGTGATGGCGACGTGACGATCGCGTTGGGCTCTGCTATTGAGGCGGGGCGATACTCTTTTAGTTTAATCCTCACGCTTCCAGCAGAGTCAAGATAAGACAAAATAACATCAAACGGCTCTTCCATGCTCCCCTTTGCGGCGGCCTAGCTCCCCAAAATACCAAGCACTTAGCGGTTAAAGTGATTAAAGTCTATTAATTAAACTTATTTATGTCTTGCATTGTTGCGGACCCTATGCCAACAACAAGGGTTCCAAAGGCTCAGCATACACGCCAAATGCCTTTGGTTTTCTGGGGATCTACATTCGAATAGAGTAATTTGGAGGAGTCATGCGCTCACTTATATTGGCTTATCTAGCGCTGCTAACAGTATCCTGTCATAGCGACCAAGATAGTAAAAACCCTGTAGATTTAAATCGACCGATAAATTATCAGAACCAAGAGTTGAATCTGTCCAACGCGGCCCCGGGCAGCCTCGTATCTACTGAGTTCTTATTTACGTTTAATCAAGAAACCATCAACGCCAAATTAGGGCAGGTCCTACCAGAAAAGGCTCAGTTTCCCGTAGATGCGTATCGTATGTTTTTTACCACAAAAGACCTTTTAGGGAATGGTCGTGTGGCATCTTCTGTGGTTTTCTTGCCCCGCAATGGTCAAGCAACCCTACCCCTTGTGGCACTTCAGCATGGAACGCTTACGGCTAATCGTGAAGCTCCATCGAGCAATCCACGGGAGGGGCTATTTGAAGCTGCCTCTGGTTTTGCAGTTCTGGTCCCTGATTACTTAGGCTTTGGAGCTTCGAAAGATGCCTTGCACCCCTACCTGATTGCCGAGGCCTATGTACAAAATGGTGTGGATTCGCTAAGGGCTTTCAGATCGTTCGCCAGTCGAGAGAGCCTAAAAGTTCCAGGCTTTTTCCTCAAAGGCTATTCTGAAGGTGGTTATGCTGTAGTAGCGATGCAAAAGGCTATCGAATCGAGAGAGGAGTTACAAAACGAGTTTCTATTGGGTGACGACTTTAAGCTTCTTGCGTCGGCTCCGGGTGCTGGTCCCTACCTACTTGCTGCGACTGCGAAGACTCTTTTGAGCCGCGATTCCATCAATGCTGCTTATATCACTCAAGTTGTAGCGGCCTATAAGACTTGGTACCCAGAGTCTAAGATCCTGTATGAAGATATTTTTCTTGATTCCGGCTTTCCTGGAAAGGGGGACGCTGATCTCGGTTCTTACATCGAGGGCGATCTCTTGGGTGGTAGCAAAAGTGTGACGGATATAATTGCAAGCCTTACAGAAGTCCGTGCGGAACTTATGCAAGAGTCGATCATCGAAACATTTGAGAATTTAGAGTTAACTGCAACCCAGGCCTATGCCAACGAAGAAATCGATACTACAGGCTTTGCTGCCCTACTAGAAGCTAATGACTTAGTGCAAGATTGGGCTCCAAAAGTGCCGACAAAGCTATATCATTGCGCAGGTGATGAACTGATACCTGCAGCGATTACCGTTGGCACCCAGCAGATTATTAAAGCGCAGCAGCCTGACGCTCCGCTGGACATCGTTGTTGTACCAGACACAGAGACCGCTAAATATAGCCACTCTGCATGCCCCGCATACTATTTGCCGGTAGCATGGTTTGGTGAGTTATTGTCTCAGGCTCAGTAGAAAATTCAGAAAAAACTAACTTGGAACAAGGATTTGCAAATGATCATTAAAAACCGTACCGGGATGAGAACCGCCGTAGCACTGGGTAGCCTTTGCCTGAGCCAGGGAGCTTTTGCTGGTGGATATCAGATCATGGAGAAAAGCACCTCAGATATGGGGCGAGCCTTTTCAGGTGGCGCCGCAATCGCTGAAGACGCAACTACAATAGGCTCTAATCCAGCTGGTATGGCACTACTTAAGCGTTCAGAATTTTCTTTATCCCTTAGCCTTGTAAGTGGTGACTTAGATGTTGATATCGAGCAGGCTGGTGTCGTTGCAGGTCAGCTGGGCTTACAAGGAACCGACGGCAATCGGTCGAGCGGTAATGCAGCTCCTGGCAATGTTTTAATACCTGCTGCTTACGGGGTGATTCCCATCAATGAGCAAATCGCTGTTGGCCTCGGGGTTTTTAGTAACTTTTCAACAGCCACGGTTTACGATGATGCGTTCCAAGGCAGTATCCTGGCAACAGAGTCTGATGTCCGTACAATCAACTTTAACCCAAGTGTTTCCTATCGTGTGAACCACATGGTTTCACTCGGTTTTGGCTTCAATGCAGTGATGGCTGAGGCGACTTTAGGTTCTTCAAACCCTGCATTGACACTGACGCAGGATGCTGAAGGCAATCCGCGGCCTATTCCCAATGGTGGCAAGGCTGGTGTCAGTGAAGTTCAGGGTGAAGACTGGGGCTATGGCTGGAACATCGGGATGATGTTCGAGCTTGCGGATAATGCCCGTATTGGCGTTTCTTACCGATCCGCAGTTGAGTTTAAATTAGAGGGCGAAACCAAGTTCAAGAATCTTCCTCAAGGTCTTCAGTACGGAACTCTACAAAACTTTGATGCTAACGCTCCCCTAGAGCTACCTCAGCTTGCTTCATTGTCTGGATACTACGAATTTGTTCCAGCTTGGGCCTTGTCGGCAGATATCACCTATACTGGCTGGAGCAACTTCGAAAGCTTGGATGTATTCCGCTCAGATAGCGGCAATCTAGCATCTCAAGTTAAGGAAGATTGGAAGGACTCCTATCGTTATGCTCTTGGCTTGACTCATCAATACAATGGAGATCTGAAGCTTCGCACAGGCTTAGCCTACGATCAAAGCCCCATTACCGATGAGACGAGAACCCTTCGGATCCCGACAGCTGATTACGTTTGGTTGAGCTTGGGTGCTCAGTACGTGATCAACGATAGCCTCGTAATTGATGGCGCCTATGCAAAAGTCATGATGGAGGAAGCGGAGCTTTCCGATGAGCGTACGTTTGTTGGTCAGCCAGACTTGGTCGCCATTGCGGATGGCAAGGCAAATCTTGAGCTGGATATCTTCTCAATTCAGTTGTCATACCGACTATAGAGGCGTAAAACGAGGGCACCACAGGCCCTCAATCCCACCTTCTCTGATTGCTTTCCCCAAAAATTCGAAAAATAGACACTTACAATCTAGCCGAATTAGATTGCTATCCAGCTCCCTTCTACTTTGTCTATTTACTTATTTTAACTGCCTAAATTCATTTTCTACAAATAGGAAACCATTCTATACACTTTGGTTGCTTTCTCTTTTCAAGGCTCCCTGAATTGATAGCTTAGATAGAACATCCAATTTATGGGGGCAGAAAATATGAGATTAATTTTCTTACTATCACTTTGTTTAATGGGAGCATCGAGTCAAAAGAGTTACCATGGTGCAGAAGTCTACTCCAAGGAGAAGGTTAGGTTTGGTAAGTTTGAGATGCGGGTGAAGTCAGCGTCAGCTTCTGGAACGCTATCTAGCTTCTTTCTCTATGACGATGTTTCTTGGCAAGGAAGCCATCCTTGGGGGGAGATTGATATTGAGATGCTGCAGCGCGATGAGAGGCTTGTACAAACTAATCTCATTACCGGGCTCCGCGATTCCAAGCGTTATGCAGAGCAAAAGCATTTTTCTCCAACTTCACTTGCAAAGCAGTTTAATATTTACGCAGTCGAGTGGACTCCAAATGAAATCAGCTGGTATCTAAATGGGAGTCTACTGAGGCGAGAATATGGACCTCAGGTTGAGGAGCTGTCTGATCAGTTTCTATCTTATCGATTTAATCACTGGGTGTCGTCTTCTATTGAATGGGTCGGACCTGTTGATAGGAAGGCTCTGCCTATTGTTCAGGAAATTGATTGGATTCGCTACTATCGCTACACCCCCTGGAAAAACGGTGGTAAGTCTCGTTTCGAGTTCAGTTGGCAGGATGACTTCAATTACTTCGACGAGTCGCGGTGGGCAAGGGCAGATTGGACATTCGAGGGCAACGAAGCCCAATTTTCACCAGAAAATGTACAGGTCAAAGATGGTGTTCTTCGTTTGACGCTGAGCCGACGGAGATAAAGGGCCTTTTAAAGCTATCAGTGACGAGGAATCGAGCCTTGGGCTAAAGACCTGTGACTGTGTTAGCGCCAAGAACAAGGCCCTTCAGGGGCCTTCTCTATCTACTTAGGGTCCTTCGAGAAAAGCATCTGGCGCCGCGAAGTCAAACGGATCTAAGCTTAATTGCTGTTCGATATAGCGCCGGAAGACATCAGCCATGGCCTCAGGGTGCGTTACCACCGATGGATTCTCGTTTAGCGCAGGATAGCCGCCATCGCCACCGCGAAATAGGTAAGCATTCAGCGTCAGTGTATAGTCATCCTCTTTGTTTAAGGGAATCCAGGCGCCATCGGAATTCCGGCACCGAATATCAAGAAGATCTTTGCCAGACATCACAAATTGAATTCCTCTCAACTGAGGATAATCACCGCTGGTGCTGTTGGGCTGGTATGGGATTTTAGCAACGTTTTGAAAATAGCTATAAAGTGCTTCGCCATTCATGGGGCTAGTTTTTAAGACAGAGCCAAAGGGAAACACCAACTGTGTGTCCAAACCTAGGATGTCACCTTTATTGATAGTAGCTCGGATGCCACCGCCGTTGTAGACGCTGAAGTGACGAGAGCTACAACGATCTTCATCGTAGGAGCGAAGGTCTTCAGGCCATCTTGCTGCGACGTAGTCTAAGATAGATTCATTCACCAGTTGGCCCAATGGTGCCTGCTGCTTTCGAATGACTGATCGTTCCCCAGAAAACGAGCCTCTAGCTTCACCTATGACTTGATAAAGGGGGCGGATTACCTCGTCGTTTTGGAAGCTCTCTAGGATATCAAGAACCTGAGGGTCTTCATCGATACAGTTTACTACAGGTGAGTTTATTTGACTTGGATCGGTGCATTGTCCTTGGTCATTTCTTATATTGATCGGAATTAATCGATAGTCGAGAGACTTGATATTTTTAGCGCCAAGCTTCGGTTTAGCGGGGAGGGTGATGTCGATACGACCCAAATACTTGCCCCACTCAAAGGCTTGCACGATAAAGGTGTCGGCAACTTGATCCGCCTCAAACAAAGGTTGCTGGCTGTGGCCACCAACAATGAGGTCGAAAGTGCCAGGGTTTTCGAGAGCCATCATCTCATCGCCCTGTTTGCGCTTTTGAAGGTCTTCTGCGGCAGGTTTTTCATCATCGTAATGCCCCATGTGAGTGAGGCCAATAAGTACATGAGTGTTTTGTTTTAAGTCTTTGGCCTGCTTTTTAGCAATGTCAACGGGAGGCTGAACGACAACTCCGGACTCCAATCCAGGTTTAGTATCAATTGTAGTAAGCCCCCAAACGGTGATCCGAGCCCCTGCGATATTGAAGGTAATCTGACCTTGACCTCCTGGGCCTGGAAACAACAGGTCCCCATCCTGATCAACGATATTACCGGATAGCATAGGGAACGACGACGCAACTTCAGCCTCTCGTTGGCGAAGAACTGGCAAACCCTTATCGAATTCATGGTTACCAACTGCCATGGCATCGTAGCCGAGAAAGTCAGGGCGAGCATCGAAGTGATCTGAGGCTGGAGTGCCAGTAAAAACATCACCGGCTGACAGAAGCAGTGTACAGCCACCCTCTTGCGACATCGCGGCGAATCTGGTCCACTAGGGTTTTCCGTGCTGCCATGCCCCACTCATCATAACGATTCTTCCCAAACCAGCCATGATGGTCGTTGGTGTGAAGGATGGTTAGCTTGATTTCATCATTCTGCGGCTGACAGTTTGCTTGGGGTTTCCTGTCAAAGCTGGTGACGAGGCTTGTATCCTGAGGATAGCAGGATATGAGTACTGGAATGATGACTGTACCCGATAAGAATCGCTTCACGATCGATTGAATCACTATGAGACCCTTTAATGAACTGGCGAAACACGCCGGTGCTGATTTTCGAAGGTGCTCTCAGCCAAGGCTGAAAATCCTGCAAGGGTATATCATAGAGGCATGGTTTGGCTAGTGATTTTCACTAAGACCACAGGAATTTCTCAGAAGTCTCGCGGTGTATTCTAGCTAAGTTGGCCCGGAGACCTCCAAATGTCACGGGCTGTGAAAAATTCTCTGCATTTTTAGTGGAGCCACCACTATAACCACCTAAGGATTATGGATTATTGGCATGTTTGTGTTTGCAGTGAGCTGCTTGTGAAGCTCTCAGGAGTTTTATGAGGGTTTGTGAGAATTGCCACGACAGACTTGGAAGGAGAGTTACTGAATACTCAATTGAATTTTTGGTCGCCAAGTGGGATTGTTTACCCACCTTATAGTAAACAATTTCTCGGCGAGCTTTTAGCCTAAGTTCTTCGTTTAGCCGATACTTTACAAATAGATAGTCACTCTTTATGGTGAGGGCTCATTACAGAGACTTGAGAAGGATGATCATAGCTCTTGGTCTTTTTCGGGTGTTTCGTTGAATATATGGGTGGAAAATTTCTCTGCTTGCTTCGATAGCTATCTTACTCACATTCTTGGGGACTCCAGTTTTTGGAGACGATAAGGATCTGTATCAAAACTCTAAGGTATTCCTGCCTAAAGAATTTCCTTTATGGACTCACGAAAAGAAAGCATGGTGGCTAAATCATCATCCCGCAAGATCCTTTGAGCCATCTCTTGCGTACATGCTCGAGCGTGAAAAGGTCTTTACGGCCCTTGCCGTAAATGATTTGAATTTGGCCTCTAAACTTTGTGAAGCCATGACCCCAAGTGTTTCAGATTATGACCTTAAATTGAAGTGCATTGAGGCCAACGAAGGTCAATGGCCGCAGCAGCGTATGATTCAAGAACTAAACGTTGTAATCAGGGACGCTAAAAAAAATGGTCGAGTAAATAGTGTTTCTTTGGGCTTAGCTCTTCTGGGCTGGTTTCAATCCCAAAGCGGCGAGATTGCGGCTGCGTTGGAAAGCTACAAACAAGCATTAGCTCTCGGTCCGTTCCATAATGAGCGAACTGCCGTGCGGTTAGATTTCAATCTGGCTGCACTTTATATTATGACGGGTAACCCTGAGTATGTGAATCGTGGCTTTGAAGTCTTACATCGACTCAAGGACCAAAGCGCAAATAAACTTCAGTCTCCTGATAATGATCCTGAGCTTTGGGAAAGGCGCTTTGCATTGGCATCTTATAACTTAGGTTTTGCCTATGCGATCCATCGTCGCAATTACGAGGCAGCGTTGCCGTTACTCGACGATGCTAGCCATTACCCTGAGTTCGAAAGGTCTTCACATGTATTTGCTGCCCTTGCCAATGCATTCCTAAAGCGCTTCAAAGCTGCCAAGCAGCATCTAGCCAAGGTTGATCTGGAGGGCGAACAGAGCCCCATTTTAAAATCTTACTATCGTTGTTACATGGATCTAACGATCAAGGTTTGGCAGGCAAACCATTCATTAGCTAGTTGCTTAGTGCTTCACCCTGAAACAACTATTGATGTAAAACTTGATATTTTTAGAAGATTGGTTGAACACTCTGGGACGGTCTATGAGAAAGAAGCTTTGCGACAGTTCTTTGACCTTTATACGAAATCTATCGAACCAGAGCTGAGAATGAAATCAAGCCAAGCGGCATCCCAATTGGAACTACAAAGGCTTGAGATGGAGGCTCAATTCAAAGATCAAACCATTGCTCTTGGCGAGCAGATCAAAAAGCTTTTGTTCGGTGTCGGAACAACCCTGATTTTTTTGATCTTAGTTTTAGCCTATCTCGGTAGGAGTCGAGTTTTAATCAGTCGGCAAGCGCGGGATTTAGAAACGGAGCGTCGGAACTTAGCAGAGGTTTTGACTTATATTGATGAAGGTATCATCAAAATCGATCAGAATATGCGGATACTGCCTCACTATTCTCAGAAAGCAGTTAAAATTCTTGGTAGAAAACCAGACTCTCTGGGTGTGCGAGATATATTTTCTGCCCTTGGCCTTAGTCATGACGAGCTTGAACGAGCCCATCATGCACTGAAAGCATCATTGGGGGAGCCCCACTTCAACTGGGCAGTGAATAGTCATCATCTTCCTCAGGAGGCTAGTATTGGAGGATTACAGTATCTTGTCTATTGGGACCCCATTACCATCGCAAGTCGTACTCGCGAGGTTCTCGTTTCTATCAGGGACGCGGCGACTCAAGTGAGCTTCGAACGTGATGATCTTCATAAAAGCCGATTAGTTGCGATCATCCTCGCTGGCAAGGGGGTTCGAAGCTTCTTGGAACGCCTACCGGAATTGCTGTTACGGTTTGAACAAGATCGTGTCTTAAATCGTAAGCTTGATCTAATGCGGCAGGTTCACACCTTGAAAGGAGAGGCTCGATCCTTCAGGTTGCGTTCGCTGCAAGATACCATTCATAGCTGGGAAGAGCGGGTCAGCAAAGGCGATGATTGGCAACGGGTGGACTTAGATGATATTCGCCGAGAATCAGAGATGCTTCTCGAAATATATCGTAACTTGCAAGACTACATGCAAGGAGGTCGATCAGATCTGCACAACACACTGCAAAACCTATTTTTAGAAGGGCAAGAACGCCTAGCTGCAAATGGTTTTGCTCTTCGCTATTCCATAAGCATCACGAATCGAAGTCTTCAAGAGCACGAAGAGACAGCCCTAAAAACCATTGCCATCCATGGTATTACCAATGCCATCGATCATGGCTATATCTACTCCCCTCGTCAGCAAGGAGACGAAGCTCATATCGAAGTGTCTCTAGAGATCCAAGATGATCTGAAAGTCTTTGAAATCCGTGATCATGGCGGAGGAATTCCCATGGGGAAAGGGCCTACAGCCAGTAGTTTTGATTGGCAATCCCAAGAGCATCTCAGCCAAGAAGGGGTTACCAGTATGACTTCCGTCCAGAGCAGTTCAGGACGCGGGATTGGATTGTCTGCTATTGCTGCTGCAGTTGCAGGTTTGGGCGGGCAATGGGTTTTCTGTAAGGCAACACCCCAAGGCACCAGCCTTAGAGTGTCATGGCGAGATGAATCGTTTCACTAGATCAGACAAAGTGATCTAAAGTCTTCAAATATTTCCTAGTGCGAATGCAATAACCTCTCATCAAATGCATCTCAACTCATATAGCAAGGACTACTTTAGTTTTGAATGCCACCTTGGCTGAATGAAACCACTAGTTGGTAAAGCTTATATAGCACTGTTAGTTGGTAGGCGATCTGCAGTAGTCATGCCAGTTATATCGATGGATCGTGAGCCCTTGAAGGGTAAGATGAGATGCTCCGATAGATTTAAAGTAGCATTAGAGGTAACACTTGGAATCCCTGACTGATCTAAAAGCAATTCTTCACTCAAAAAGAGCTAATATATTCTATATCGAGCACTGTAAGGTACTTCAGAAGGACGGTAGGGTCCTCTATTTAAGCCACAAAAATAGAACAAATAACTACTGGAATATTCCAATTGCTAATACGACAGTAATCCTATTAGGGAATGGTACATCGATAACCCAAGCGGCTGTGCGAATGCTGGCTTCAGCTGGTGTTGTCATTGGTTTTACAGGAGGAGGCGGCACCCCTCTACTCATGGGTACCGAAGTAGAGTGGCTTGTTCCCCATGGTGAATATCGTCCAACCGAATACCTCCAGGGATGGATGTCATTCTGGTTTGAAGAAAGTAAACGCTTAAAAGCTGCAAAGTACTTTCAACGATCTCGTCTTGAGTTCATTGAGTTGGTCTGGAGTAAGGATAAAGATCTACTGGATAAAGGGTTCGATGCCGAAGACTATGACATGGAGTCTGCCTTAGATAGATACGGGAAAAAGTTTAACCGGGCCAATAGTATCTCTCAGCTACTTGGAGTAGAGGGCGAACTGACTAGCTTTCTGTATCGATATTCCCGAGAAAAGACTGAGCTCGAAGACTTTAAGCGTGATCATAAGTCCACAGATCCTCAGAATACGTTTCTTTCCCATGGCAACTACCTGGCCTATGGCCTAGCAGCAACATCGCTTTGGGTTCTGGGAATCCCCTATGGATTTGCAGTGATGCATGGGAAGACCAGGAAAGGTGCGCTGGTATTTGATATTGCAGATCTTGTAAAGGATGCGATTATCCTTCCCCAAGCTTTTATATCAGCCAAGCAAGGAGATTCTGAACAGGAGTTCCGTTCAACATGCATCATGAAACTTACAGATCACAAGGCCTTGGACTACATGTTTAACTGTATTAAGAAGGTGTCTCGGATGGAAATTTAAGCGGCCTATTCGGCCGTGGTTGATTTAACGTAGTTAAGAATAGCGAATTTCTACGCTTGTCAGAAAGTCAGAATTCTTTTGCAACATATTAAGGGGCCCCGTTAGCCGCTATATTCTAAGACAGTAGTAGTTGTATTTCTAATTAGTTGTTTTCTCGTTTTATAGTGAACATTGAAAGGACCCTGCTGTGATCGTCGTATTCAACTCTCTATGTGAAAAAAAGGCACTGTCTCGAACACAGAGAGTCCTGGATTCATTCGCTAATAGAATAGGCAGGCGAACTTGGAGCACTACGATCACAATGGAGGGCTTGCTTGCAGTTAGAAAGCTACTGAGAAAATCTGCTACCAGGAATACTGCTGTTTCATGTTTTAAGCTTCGTGGTCATTCAGGAATGGAACTTCAGTGGATAGTGGGGAACAAAGAAGCGTTCAGCAGTGAAGGGTACTCGCCAGTCCATAAAACAAGTATTGATTACCCTCAGGTGGAGAATCAGTGGCAACTGCTACCTGCGATTCAAGCACTTTCGGCACTCAGTGCTTTGTTTCATGATATTGGAAAGGCTTCAGAGTGTTTTCAAAATAAGCTTAAACGGAGTGGTGCTTCAAAAAGCGATCCATTTAGACATGAATGGGTATCGACAAATCTGTTCCTCAACTTTGTGTTTGAAAAGTCTGACAAGAAATGGCTGGAGGAGTTATCAATAAATGGCTTCAGTGGGGGCAAGTTACCGCGCCCATCTGAAAAACTTGTAATAGGAAAGGGGCAGCCTATTGCCTGCCTTGTAGCTTGGCTAATCTTAAGTCATCATAAACTTCCACATATTTCAAAAGATCGAAGCAGATACGAAAATTTAAACTCCGCTCCCTCAATGGACTCTCTTCTCCAGATGATTGATGCCGGTTGGGGGTATATGAACGAGCTTAGGAAAAATGAGCAGGCAAGCTGTTTTACATTTCCAGAAGGACTACTTCAGGAAAGCCACAGACTTCAACAGCAGATTAGAAAATGGGCGAATCGTGCCTTGGGAGAAATGCCCTTAATCGAGGAAAGTATCAGAAACGGCAGCGTTCGATTACTAGCCATATTTAGTCGTGTCAGCCTAATGATGGGAGACCATCTTTATTCGTCAGAAGATTGTGATAAGTCATGGGTGGAATCTAGATTGATTGCAAATACGGACAAGAACGGAGATGCAAAGCAGAAGCTAGATGAACATCTTGTCAATGTGGCAAAGAAGTCGCTCAAAGTAAGTTATAGGTTGCCCTACTTTGAGCAAGAAATGCCGTATGCATCAGACATCAAAGCATTGCGTAAGCCTAGCCCCCGAGAGTTCAACTGGCAAGATAAAGCGGTTAAAATTATCCGCGCCTGGTATGAAAAGAATGAAAGCTCTATTCAATCTAGCAAGCAATATGGTTTCTTTGTCGTTAATATGGCTAGCACTGGCACTGGAAAGACTTTAGCGAATGCTAAGATCATGCGTGCGTTATCTCCAAACCAAGAGAGTCTTCGGTATATTTTGGCCGTAGGTCTCCGAACACTTACGCTCCAAACCGGCAATGAGTATCGGAAAAACCTACAGCTTGACTCAGATAGCCTTGCAGTACTTGTTGGTTCAAAGGCACTCATGGATCTCCACCATAGGCGAATAGTAGAAGATCAAAGAGAGAGTGCAAGAAGTTCTCGCGAGATGGGATCAGAGTCTCTAGAGGATCTATCAGATTACGATGATATCGATTTCCAGAATTATGAATACGAAAGTCTTCTCAAGACGGTTATCAAAAAAGACAAAGACAGGGCTTTTCTCTATGCCCCTATACTAGTATGTACTATCGATCACGTCATGGGAGCTACCGAAACAAGAAAGGGCGGCAAGTATATATTACCGTTATTACGCCTCATGTCGTCCGACATAGTCATCGATGAGGTTGACGATTTTGGCAAGGAAGATCTCCTTGCAGTTGGCAGACTTATTCATTTGGCCGGTATGCTAGGAAGAAAAGTCATTCTTTCTTCTGCAACAATTTCGCCAGCAATAGCAAATGGTTTTTTTAATTGCTATGCGAAGGGGTGGAAAGTCTTCGCTAGCTCAAGAGGCTTTAATCAAAGTGTTGGTACTGCATGGATTGATGAATTTCAAAGTGTAGCAAATTTGATGGATCTTGGTCGAGACTATATTACAAAATTCGAATCTTCCCATCAAAAGTTTATTTCTAAACGGTTGGCTAATCTTTCTAAATTGCCTGTAAGAAGAAAAGCTTCTCTGATCTGTTTGAATCCTTCAGAACGGGATAGGTATAATTCAGTGTCAGAATGGTTCTTTGAAGCAATCCGCAAGGAAGCAGAAAATTTGCATCATGATCACCATTCAGTTGACCCCTTAACAGGAAAAAGAGTGTCTTTCGGTGTTATTCGCATGGCAAATGTAACTCCCTGCGTCCAGCTGGGTAGATACTTACTTGAAGCAGATTGGGAAAGTCATCTACAGATCAAGCTTACCATTTACCATAGCCAACAGACTCTAATTCTAAGACATGAACAGGAATCCCTATTGGATGAGATTCTTAATAGAAAGAATGCCGATAGAGTATTTAGCCACGATATTGTAAGGGATATTCTAGACAAAAGTGATAGTAGTGACTTTTTATTCATTATCGTATCGACTCCGGTAGAGGAAGTTGGAAGAAATCATGATTTTGATTGGGGGATCATTGAGCCTTCTTCCTATCGATCTATCATCCAGTTGGTTGGTCGAATTCTTAGACATAGAAAGCTGAATGTAAGCAAACCGAATGTCAAGATTCTTGAGTTCAACCTTCGAGAAGCACAGCAGAGGGAATCTAATAGGGTCAATAGAGCTGTTTTCAATCGGCCAGGTTTTCAAGAGAAATTTAGTGACTTGAGTAGTCATAGTTTGACTGACATTCTAGACATTGAACGGTGTGAAAGAGGAATCGATGCATCATTACGAATCTCCAATGAGAACACCGACGAGTTCGCAAAGCTGGAACATATAAAGCTTGAAGAAAATCTTTGCAATTATGATGCAAAAGAGGCAAAAACTTTAGCGGGGTGGCTAAACGAGTTCTGGTGGCTTTCATCTCAGCCACAGGTGGAATCACCGTTTAGAGAAGGAAGTCAAGGATTGAGCTTGCTTCTACTCCCTGATGAATCGAAATGCAGTAGCGATCTAGAGTTTAGATTTCATATTAAATCAAGCGATGGCTACAATCTGATTGAAGATAGTTTTAACATTAAGTTCATTGATTTATATGACCCATATGATCGACTTTTTGTTGCAAGAGATTTTCACCAACTTTTATGCAGCTTGGCTGAGCTAGAAAATACATCAATGTTTGTAGCAGCTGAAAAGTATGGGAAGATCCTTTTGCCCTCTTATCAAGAGGGCAAGAAATTATGCTATCATCCTGCACTTGGTATGTTCGAGGATAAGAAATTATAGTTACTGGAGATATTATGCACGAAGCGATTGAATCTTTTTTCGAGAAAAGAAAGGAAGAAAGACTCAAGAAAAAGAGTAAGGAAGAAGTTGAGGAAGAGTTCGATCTGAATAACTGGCTTCCCAGCGCTGCTGCGCGAGCAAAACAAATCGCATTGTCTAGCCACCCATGCACGTTTAGTCATCCAAGTGCAAAGGCAAGTTCAGCGGGGAGAACTACAGCTATTATAGCTGAATCATCGAAGCGTGATGACGGCTTTGTTCGAACTGGAAACTTAGACGTTTCACTTGATGCTCTAGGAAATGCTGCGGCACTTGACGTGCATAGCTTTCTGAACTTGCAAATGGGAGACGGTAGGAGCCTCCTGACTCATATTGAAGATAGAAGCGAAATAGCAAAAGACTTACTGAAAATCCCATCAGCTTCCTTTGATAACCTTAGAAACGGATTTCTGGAGATGAAGTCCATATCTTCTGATATAGCAATCACTAACTCAAAAATAAAACAAGTCTACTTTCCAGTAGATAATAGCTATCATCTTCTCTCAGTTCTAAGACCATCGCCAATTCTATATGAAATGAAGAGGCGAATCGATGCTATTAAGTTCTCAGATGTGGCTAAGGAAGCGAGGGAGGCAAAGAAAAGGAATGAGGCCCATGATAAAGGATTCATAGATCTATTCAATCTAACAGTAATTGGGTATGGAGGCACAAAGCCTCAAAATATCAGTGTCCAGAACAAAAACAATGGTGGAAAAGCGTATTTACTTCCTAGTCTACCTCCAAGTGTTAGAACTAGGCCAGATAGGTTGCCGAAAAAAGATTTCTTTCGTGAAAGCATATCTCCTTGGCAGTTTAAAGATGATTTTAAAAGTTTCCACCTTCAAGTTATTCAAAATAATAATGGTTTTCGAACTAGAAGCGTGCGAGATGAAAACTTCATACTCCATATTTTTGATCAAGTAATAACAGACATCTATCGTCTCAGAGAAGATGACGTTTGGCAAACAGTTTCTAAATCAGGTGTGCCGCATTATCAGAGAGTTTTTCTAGATAACAAATTCAGTGAGGAAAGAGATGATGAATTGAGAGAAACATTTTTTCTAGAATTTTCTCGTTGGTTTATCCGCTCATATAGAAAGATATTAGGAAGTAGAGCCTGTGACCTAGGAGACGAAGACCTAAGACATATATCTAAGTTAATCAGAACAAGAAGGAGATTTGCCCTACGGTGAAACGTTTATTCTTAATTATACCTAGACTTACTGTATCCGATGCCAATGCCCTCTCCAGTTCTTTGACAATTGGGTTTCCAGCTATTACAGCATGGCTCGGTTTCGTCCACAAGATGGAAAGAGAGCTCAGGAGAGAACATATCGAGATATCATTTCCTAATCTGGGGATTGTGATTCATGATTTTGATCTAGCTGTGTTCAAGGGCGTAGGCGACTATAATAATTCTATAGTTGGGAAGGCTTACCCGTTAAGTAAGGAGGGAGAGCGATCATCATTTATCGAAGAAGCTCGATGTAACTTGAACGTATCACTTGCTATAGAGTGTCAGTACGCGGGATCTCGACCTTTTTCTGAAATTGGTGAAATCGTTCAACATATCCTTCACAGTAAGATGAAGTTGGCAGGTGGAGATATTCAAAAATCTCAATCCCCTTACCTAGTGGGGATTGAAGATAATGAAGAGGGTTATATGTCTATCATTGGGAAAATTCCATTTGGGTTTATTCCTATTGAAAGACGCGACCTACTCAAGAATGTTGCTGCCGAAGATAATTTGGATGAACTGCTAGATTCATTGGCGGTTAGCAACTTCAGCGAGATAGATGCAGATGAAGATGCAGAGAAAAGAGTTTCATGGAACAGCAAGCGAAAACACCCTGGTTGGATTGTTCCTTTGGTGACAGGGTATCAAGGACTTGGTCAACTATACGATGCTGGAGAGACACTTAATACTAGGGACTCATCAACCCCACATCGGTTTGTAGAAAGCATCGTAACATTAGGAGAGTTTGTTAGCCCATACAGCTTGTCATCTATAGATGATATGCTCTGGTCATATGACTACGATAGCGAAAATAGCCAGTACCTATGTAGAAATCAATCAGTCTAGGAAAGAGTATCATGTCAAAAAAAGATTTAGTTTCGGTTTTAGCATTCGAAAAGAAAATTATCCCGTCAGCAGCGTATATGTATAGCACAGCTTGGGAAAGACGAGAAAAAGAAGCTCATGAATTGAAGGTAGAAGAAAAATCAGTTAGGGGGACTATATCAAATAGGTTAAAAAAGGCTCTCAAAAGTGACCCTCTAAAGCTAGATGCTGAGGTTCAAAAGCCCAACCTTCAAACTGTAGACGCATGTTCACTCCCTCTAAACCACGATACTTTGAAAGTATCACTTACACTGAAGTTTCTTGGTGGGTTACATGTGCCCTCAGCTTGCAATCACGAGGGGTTCCTAGACTCGTATCGAAAGACTTTATCAAAGTACACTGAAAAGTACCAGTTTTTGGAGCTGTCACGTAGATATATTACTAACATTGCCAACGCCAGATTTCTATGGAGAAACAGGGTCGGTAGTGAGAAAATCGAAGTCGTTGCTTCAATGAAAACTAAGGACAATGAAAAAACATTCGTGTTTGATAGCTACAACTACAGTACTAGAGATTTTGAAGATCAAGATCAATCAATCGAAGAACTAGCAAGGGAAGTGGCCGAGACGCTATCAAGTGAAGATGGATACTTACTACTCAAAGTCGATGCGTACTCAAAGCTTGGTGAAGGACAAGAAGTATATCCAAGCGAAGAACTTATCATGGACAAGGGTAAAGGAAAAAAAGGCAAGGTGCTCTACAATCTAGGTGGTATTGCAGCTCTTCATTCTCAGAAGATAGGAAATGCGATCCGATGTATCGATACTTGGTACCCTGACTACAATAGTAGACTTGGTCCGATTGCAATAGAGCCATATGGTTCGGTAACGAATATGGGTAAAGCCTTTCGTCAACCAAAGCTGAAAGCCGATTTTTACACACTATTCGATAAATACGCACGTGGCGGCGAGCTCGAACGAGAAGAAGATGAGCACTATGTTATGGCTGTTCTCATCCGAGGGGGCGTATTTGGGGAAAGTGATAAGTAGGGGAGCTCAAGGAGATGAAATACTATATGGAGTTGACCCTACTGCCTTCAATGGAAGTAGATTTAACATTTCTATGGAAAAAAGTGTTTAAGCAAATTCACCTTTGTTTAGTTGAGAATAATTCAGGCAGTATAGGTCTAGCTTGGCCTGAATATGATGCAGAAAGTCTAACCGTTGGCTCAAAGCTTCGTTTATTCGCCAAAGACGAGAGCGAACTTCATAGTTTGGACTTAAAGAAGTGGCTTATTAGGCTTCGAGACTACGTTCATATCAGGCGAGCTAGAATAGTCCCGTCAAATATTGAGCATGTATGTTTTGTTCGGAAGAACAATAAAAAAAGTATAGAAAAACTAGCAAGGCGAGCATCTAAAAGACATGGTATCGATTTTGATACCGCTATCAAGGAGATTCGTCAGGGTGAACAGATGGGTCAGCCACGGCTTCCGCGAATCGAGTATGAGAGCCTTACTAATCACCATGTCTTCCCAATTTTCATTGAAAAGAACAAGCGCGATGGGCCCCAAGAGGGAGTGTTTAGCGCTTATGGACTAAGTAGTCAATCTACCGTACCGGACTTTCCATAATCATCGATTTTAGACCTTCTTTTTCTCCTAGTTTCATAACATATTGTTTTTATTGATTTATATGTTCACGTCAGAAAAGAAGGTCTTTAGCAGATATCCAGCAAAAGATCTTTGAAAATCGCATACATAGGTCTATTGTACCAGAGTTCCCGGCCGAGCAGGCCGCTTAGAAACTGTTGCTTCAGAGTGGGGGAGCTGTGAGAGCGTTCCCGGCCGAGCAGGCCGCTTAGAAATTACTTAGCTCCTGCGGCGGCGGGAGCAGCTCGTTCCCGGCCGAGCAGGCCGCTTAGAAAAAGGCACGGGTAAGTTAAGGCCTGTTAGCGATGTTCCCGGCCGAGCAGGCCGCTTAGAAACAATCAGAGTCATAATCGATACTTTCATCATAGTTCCCGGCCGAGCAGGCCGCTTAGAAATAATGGGGTTCGAAGCGTTCAAACTAATGTTCGTTCCCGGCCGAGCAGGCCGCTTAGAAAATATGCGGGTTAATGACTTGGTAAAGTTTTCCGTTCCCGGCCGAGCAGGCCGCTTAGAAAAGAGCAAATACACTGCCGAACTCTACTCCGCCGTTCCCGGCCGAGCAGGCCGCTTAGAAATACAACAACCGCCTGCTGAAAATCGCCGTGACGTTCCCGGCCGAGCAGGCCGCTTAGAAATATTCCCAAGGGCCGTAAAGGCTCCTCAAACCGTTCCCGGCCGAGCAGGCCGCTTAGAAAATAACCACGTTTTCCAAAAGGGAAAGAGTTGCGTTCCCGGCCGAGCAGGCCGCTTAGAAACCCATGGCGCTAGCTATGGCATTACCTTCGCCGTTCCCGGCCGAGCAGGCCGCTTAGAAATCTGGGTTGTTTAGAACAAAATTAGCAAACCGGTTCCCGGCCGAGCAGGCCGCTTAGAAATCTTGAAAGCGGTTATCATGGGCCCCACTCCTGTTCCCGGCCGAGCAGGCCGCTTAGAAATTGATAATCTTTCCGTTGTTCTCAATGAGGATGTTCCCGGCCGAGCAGGCCGCTTAGAAATCTTCTGGGGTTATCCTTTCAGCGACAGCTAAGTTCCCGGCCGAGCAGGCCGCTTAGAAAAGACAACCCAGCACACCCACACCACACCTAACGTTCCCGGCCGAGCAGGCCGCTTAGAAATAATGGCAAAATGCGATCCAGCGCGCCATCGAGTTCCCGGCCGAGCAGGCCGCTTAGAAATGTCTTCGGGCGATAGACTTTTTCGAGAATGTGTTCCCGGTCGAGCAGGCCGCTTAGAAAATATCTAGCTTTTGATCGCCTAAACGACAATGGTTCCCGGCCGAGCAGGCCGCTTAGAAAAAGAGCCGAAAACTGAAACTTTAGCTTGTTAAGTTCCCGGCCGAGCAGGCCGCTTAGAAAAGAAGATACCCTTTAATAGTGTCTTCTTTGGGGTTCCCGGCCGAGCAGGCCGCTTAGAAATAGGTTGCCGAGGATAATTGCTTTATTTACTGGTTCCCGGCCGAGCAGGCCGCTTAGAAATAATGGCAAAATGCGATCCAGCGCGCCATCGAGTTCCCGGCCGAGCAGGCCGCTTAGAAATGTCTTCGGGCGATAGACTTTTTCGAGAATGTGTTCCCGGCCGAGCAGGCCGCTTAGAAAATATCTAGCTTTTGATCGCCTAAACGACAATGGTTCCCGGCCGAGCAGGCCGCTTAGAAAAAGAGCCGAAAACTGAAACTTTAGCTTGTTAAGTTCCCGGCCGAGCAGGCCGCTTAGAAAAGAAGATACCCTTTAATAGTGTCTTCTTTGGGGTTCCCGGCCGAGCAGGCCGCTTAGAAATAGGTTGCCGAGGATAATTGCTTTATTTACTGGTTCCCGGCCGAGCAGGCCGCTTAGAAAAAAAGTGGGTCGCGGAGTCTATTACAATGGCTGTTCCCGGCCGAGCAGGCCGCTTAGAAAATGAGGTATGGACTAATGGAAAAGGGGATCACGTTCCCGGCCGAGCAGGCCGCTTAGAAAACATTCGATGAAAATAGGCACGTTCAAAAGATGTTCCCGGCCGAGCAGGCCGCTTAGAAATTTTGCAAGAGACGAAATAGCATTCAGTACAAGTTCCCGGCCGAGCAGGCCGCTTAGAAATAAGCGTTTCATGTTTCCGCGAGAGACCCTACGTTCCCGGCCGAGCAGGCCGCTTAGAAACCGTCTGAACGGAGTTTCTGACGAACTTTCTTGTTCCCGGCCGAGCAGGCCGCTTAGAAATAAAGGCAAGGTATAAAGCGTGAGACACTTAAAGTTCCCGGCCGAGCAGGCCGCTTAGAAAACCACAACTGCCTGCTGAAAATCGCCGTGACCGTTCCCGGCCGAGCAGGCCGCTTAGAAATTTTCGTCGGTGAAACGTGAGAACTCATTTTTGTTCCCGGCCGAGCAGGCCGCTTAGAAACTAGTAAGAGTTCTGATAGTCAATTAGCCGAAGTTCCCGGCCGAGCAGGCCGCTTAGAAATTGAAGCTGAGAAAAGATTTCAACAGCGCCCGGTTCCCGGCCGAGCAGGCCGCTTAGAAAACACACTGGAGCATGTGATCCCTATCACCCATGTTCCCGGCCGAGCAGGCCGCTTAGAAAAAGCTGCCTTTAGGGCCGGAAGCTTGATGTAGGTTCCCGGCCGAGCAGGCCGCTTAGAAAAAGACGGGTCATCTGGAAAGCTAGTTCATCCTGTTCCCGGCCGAGCAGGCCGCTTAGAAAAGGTGGTCTCAAAAAATGTCCAAACGCCCATTGTTCCCGGCCGAGCAGGCCGCTTAGAAATTGGCTGTTTGCCTCAAGATCCACCCGATCCAGTTCCCGGCCGAGCAGGCCGCTTAGAAACCCAGCCAAGCAGCGTCTACGCTTGAGGTTTCGTTCCCGGCCGAGCAGGCCGCTTAGAAATCAGCTTGAAACAGATCCAAATTCACCATATTGTTCCCGGCCGAGCAGGCCGCTTAGAAACACGCAGCCACATTGGACGACCGCCTTTGAGCGTTCCCGGCCGAGCAGGCCGCTTAGAAACACAAGGCAACTATCAGGGAGTGGCCTATGCCGTTCCCGGCCGAGCAGGCCGCTTAGAAAGTTCTCGATGACACCAATTGAAGCTGCCTTATGTTCCCGGCCGAGCAGGCCGCTTAGAAATACAAGGACCTTACCAGATGACGGATCGATGAGTTCCCGGCCGAGCAGGCCGCTTAGAAAAAGACCCTTGGCAGCATTCTCTAGAGTAACTGGTTCCCGGCCGAGCAGGCCGCTTAGAAATCCTAGCTGCTTCAGTCTTAGCTCTAATAGAAGTTCCCGGCCGAGCAGGCCGCTTAGAAAATCTCAGTGTTGGCTGAAAAGGCAATGAGCTTGTTCCCGGCCGAGCAGGCCGCTTAGAAAACCACGACGGCCAAAGATCCTTTAGAACTTTTGTTCCCGGCCGAGCAGGCCGCTTAGAAATGGCGATTGATGATAGCTTTCAATGGGTAGATGTTCCCGGCCGAGCAGGCCGCTTAGAAATGCTTATTCCAGACGACAACTCGGTGCCACTGGGTTCCCGGCCGAGCAGGCCGCTTAGAAAACTGGCCTAGGTCCTGGGGGAAGGCTTTTCGAGTTCCCGGCCGAGCAGGCCGCTTAGAAAAATAAAGTGTTCAAACTCTTGGTCCGTCGCACGTTCCCGGCCGAGCAGGCCGCTTAGAAACACCAGAAAAGTAAGGGAGAGCGTTGATCTACTGTTCCCGGCCGAGCAGGCCGCTTAGAAATGCCTAGCTATGGTTTCATCTTGAGCCTTAATGTTCCCGGCCGAGCAGGCCGCTTAGAAAATCGCGAAGACGAGGAAAAACGAGGCTTAAGTGTTCCCGGCCGAGCAGGCCGCTTAGAAAAAGAGAGTTGAATAAATATAAAGATCGCCCTTGTTCCCGGCCGAGCAGGCCGCTTAGAAATTTGATCTGCTTAAAATAGCAATCATACTTTCTGTTCCCGGCCGAGCAGGCCGCTTAGAAAGAGAGCGCGTTTCAAGCGAAAGCTAGAAGTCAGTTCCCGGCCGAGCAGGCCGCTTAGAAAATACTCCGTCAATTACGACTCTGCCATTCACAGTTCCCGGCCGAGCAGGCCGCTTAGAAAACTGAGGAATAGGAAACTCGCCCAAACAAAAAGTTCCCGGCCGAGCAGGCCGCTTAGAAAATGCACTTTTAAAGACGGCATACGAGCAGAGAGTTCCCGGCCGAGCAGGCCGCTTAGAAAGCGTTGCTATTGCTTCCGATGAAGAACTTACTGTTCCCGGCCGAGCAGGCCGCTTAGAAAAAACTACGGATGCGCCAACGGTGAAAGGAATGTTCCCGGCCGAGCAGGCCGCTTAGAAATTGCAGAGACTAAGATCAAAAGCGAAATGACTGTTCCCGGCCGAGCAGGCCGCTTAAAAATAACGAGCAGTATGGTCGAGCTTCTAAACTTCGTTCCCGGCCGAGCAGGCCGCTTAGAAATATACGGTGGTTCACAAGTCCTTTCAGAGTCTGTTCCCGGCCGAGCAGGCCGCTTAGAAATTATTCCTAGCTATTGGCTCAAGCTTGATTACGTTCCCGGCCGAGCAGGCCGCTTAGAAACCAGAGCGCTCGCAAATCTTTTTTACAGCCATGTTCCCGGCCGAGCAGGCCGCTTAGAAATCTAGAACGCGCTGTATGTCTTGCACCATACGGTTCCCGGCCGAGCAGGCCGCTTAGAAATGCCAGGTCGCTAGCAGTGCCATGTGGCCGTTCCCGGCCGAGCAGGCCGCTTAGAAACTGAAGGGGAGATGACACGGACTCACTCAAACGTTCCCGGCCGAGCAGGCCGCTTAGAAATAACGTCATCACTGTCGATAACTTTGGTCCCAGTTCCCGGCCGAGCAGGCCGCTTAGAAATAAAGTCGTCGATGGATTTAGGCCACTCTATAGTTCCCGGCCGAGCAGGCCGCTTAGAAAAAAAGCTTTATATATAGCTACTTTCGAAGATAGTTCCTGGCCGAGCAGGCCGCTTAGAAATTATGAAGGGCCGCATGTTCGGCCAGCTCAACGTTCCCGGCCGAGCAGGCCGCTTAGAAATTATGAAGGGCCGCATGTTCGGCCAGCTCAACGTTCCCGGCCGAGCAGGCCGCTTAGAAAAATTTGCTTTTTTTCGCTTTCAGTGTATCTGTGTTCCCGGCCGAGCAGGCCGCTTAGAAACTAGCGGAACACCTGTTTGCACGCTGTCTATTGGTTCCCGGCCGAGCAGGCCGCTTAGAAACAGTGGGAGTGGTAAAACTATTGGATCACTATGTTCCCGGCCGAGCAGGCCGCTTAGAAAACTGACAAGCTAATGTTTTGGCGTCATCCATTGTTCCCGGCCGAGCAGGCCGCTTAGAAATACTTCGCGGATTGTCTGTTCGTCGTTGTCAAGTTCCCGGCCGAGCAGGCCGCTTAGAAAATTCTCCTTGATTATACAACTTATTTTTTCTCGTTCCCGGCCGAGCAGGCCGCTTAGAAATGCCTAGCTATGGTTTCATCTTGAGCCTTAATGTTCCCGGCCGAGCAGGCCGCTTAGAAAATCGCGAAGACGAGGAAAAACGAGGCTTAAGTGTTCCCGGCCGAGCAGGCCGCTTAGAAAAAGAGAGTTGAATAAATATAAAGGCCGCCCTTGTTCCCGGCCGAGCAGGCCGCTTAATTTGATCTGCTTAAAATAGCAATCATACTTTCTGTTCCCGGCCGAGCAGGCCGCTTAGAAAGAGAGCGCGTTTCAAGCGAAAGCTAGAAGTCAGTTCCCGGCCGAGCAGGCCGCTTAGAAAATACTCCGTCAATTACGACTCTGCCATTCACAGTTCCCGGCCGAGCAGGCCGCTTAGAAATTGAAAGAACAGCTTGCTTTAACCACTCTCGAGTTCCCGGCCGAGCAGGCCGCTTAGAAATAGCTGTTCTCGCAGCTTTTGAATTTCCTCTTGTTCCCGGCCGAGCAGGCCGCTTAGAAATTTGAAAGTGTCGCCTATTATGCTGGTTCTTCGTTCCCGGCCGAGCAGGCCGCTTAGAAACACAAGCCGCATTAACAACTTCATCTATCAGTGTTCCCGGCCGAGCAGGCCGCTTAGAAAAAAATGAAACATTTCCTACACTTTGTTGCATTGTTCCAGCCGAGGAGGCCGCTTAGAAAATCAGGTATTACATTGTCGGATATCTTGCCATGTTCCCGGCCGAGCAGGCCGCTTAGAAAGGTGAGTGGAAGCGTTACTCAGTTCGCTTAACGTTCCCGGCCGAGCAGGCCGCTTAGAAATACCCTTGCCCGCGTAAATGCAATGTACCCCCGTTCCCGGCCGAGCAGGCCGCTTAGAAACATTAGTGATGATCCTTATCGTGTTTGGGTTCGTTCCCGGCGGAGCAGGCCGCTTAGAAATTGGCGCAAAACAATCCGTTCTTGGCAGGAGAACCATTTTCATGGCGTTCTTTGCACCTCTCGGCGGTGTTGAAAACCTGACAGGTCTACTAACATACTAGAGGAAAGAATATTCCCTTTAGAGTTGGGCAGGATTATTAAAGGGGTTCATGTAACTGTCTTGATTATCTACATCGGTAGCTTGCTTTGGAGCTACCTATAAGGGATCGTCTCATCAAGGGCTGTTCATGTGCCGCTGCAATGAAGACAGTCTTTATAGGCAAAAATAAAAAGTGGCTAGTAGTTGAACACCCCAAGGTACCAGCCTTAGAGTGTCATGGCGAGATGAATCGTTTCACTAGAGTCTGACAAAGGTATGCACGAAGTTTGACGAGGAATCAAACCACGGGACGTATAGTTCCCGGAGTACTAAGATCTGATCATCACGGCGATTGAGTATCCTATAGGTCCGAGACTGAAAAAGCTCGCAGTCGATCTCCTCACTTAAACAAAGCTTAGCATCGTCGGCTGAGAGACTCGTGCCAGTTTCTGATTCCCAATAGCGATAGGCAGCGAGCTTGTTCTTCTCCACGCGCCATGTGCCTTCAGCGAAAAAAGCAGGCTCTTCTGTAGGATCTCCCATGGAATAGAATCCATTTTCGCCAAAGGTGTACTGATAAGGCTCGTTCGAGTCAAATACCCAAGTGCCCATAAATTCGTCCTGACTGAGTTGCTGCTCTTTCCACAGCGCCTCATCCACTTGACCAATGAAGCTGGTCTGAACGGATTTCTTACCAAGCTGATTGATCTCGGCTAATACATAAGTTCCTAGACGGCGATCATTGAGAACGCGAAAAACTGAAGATTCACCTGGACTATAGCTCAGCATCAATCCAGCTTCTGTTTGACTCCAAAACAGAGCCTTTTGCTCCAGCCCTATGAAGCCAGCTTCCATACTTGCTGATTGATCATCGTTGATGCGAATGACGCCACCAAAATTACCAGTCCCCACCGCAAGATTCATTGCGAGTAAACCAGTTTGCTTAAACGGCCTAAGAGATTTATAGCGCTGTGCTACAAGCTTAGGAGGATCAAAACTTTCGATCACCTCACTGGGCAGCTCGGGATTCTGTGGATAATTACGGATTTCATCATAGGTGATTTTCCAGCTAGGTTGGATAAAGTCAAACTTCTCCAAACTCAAGGTAAAGGCTTCAATCCGGCCTTCATACTCGGCTTCCACAAGCTCTCCTGTTGTGGGATTGACCGCGTTTGTAAATCCAGAAAGCTGTATAGCTTGTTCCATGTCGATAGAAATCTCACGATCGCGTACCGACCATCGGCACTCGCCAGAGCCTTCGGACATAACCAATTCACAGCTGGCATCTCCTCGGAACACGATCTTATAGGCATTGGTAGCAAGCTGCTGCCCTGAGTGAAAAACCCAGGTACCTTGGATTAGCCTACCCAGATTTAAATCAAACTGAGCAGAGGCTGATGAGGATAAAATTAGGCCAAAAAGAAATAACCGTTTCATAGGAGACTCCCTAGGTGTTTGAAGTAGTAGCCCTGTATGGTTTCTCTCACTATAAGAGCACGTGACAAGACCAACGACTCAAGGCTTATGGCAGACTTAGAGCCAATGGTAAAATTAATTTCTGTTTCCTTCATAGAAACTCTCATTTTCGTTGAGGACTCTAAGGAAATTCAGCCGTTAACCGATGGGAAAGAGGTTGAAAAAGCTTACTAGGCAATGGTGATCGTGAAACAAAGTCGGCAAATCGTAGTGATACATATCAAACCACTTCTAAGTTTTGTAGTTTTAGCTTGGCCGGCTGTTGCCTGGGCGGATCTTCTATCACCGCTGAAGTTTTTTTTAGATTATCAATTAGGTATCGAAGTGGGTGATACTACGGACAGTGCATCCCTGCGGTATTTCCAAGCTGAGGATGGGCCTCATGTGGATAGTGACAGCTGTGATAGGGTTGGAGAGAGCCCCGAGAAAACATTTGAGTGTGAAATAGAGTTTGAGCAAAGGGTGAGTAACTTCAGCTTGTTCATCGAACACCCCTTCAAGCGTCGAGGCTTCTGGCATCTAGATTGGGATCTCGGTCTTAGCTTCAAGTGGCTCAATGGTGAATTTGAGGCGAAAGATCAACTGCCGAGCAATTCTCCGGTCCAAAGCATCGAGCTGAACCTCTATTCCATCAACGTACGCCCCTATGTTACAGTCGGTATTACTCCGAAAGATAGCTGGCCTGACTTACTACTATCCCTGGGGTTTGTGGGGGAGGCGATATTCGGGAGCTACAAATTTGATGATCAATCCTTTGATACTGATCCTGTTATGCGCCGGACGCGGGTCTTATCCATTTCATATTTCGAACTTCAACTGGTGTTTTTTCGATTTGGTAAAGGTTATCTGGCATTCAATCTAAGCAATTCACAAGTTGATAGCTCTGTAAGCTCTAGCCCAACTTTGCTGGCGGACGATACTTTGGATCTTACCGAGCCTGACCTTGCTTTAACTCGTAACTTTTTTGGGCTGAAATTGCTATTTAAGTGACATGATCATCAATGCACTGGCTTTGATAGTTGCCAGGCACTACAACAATGGCAATACCACTGTAATACGAACCTTCGCCAACAATGCTGTATCCTCGTTGATGATTTGATCGATTGTAGCACCACCTCGGTGACTTTCAGCGATTCTTTTTGCAATCGCAGATCCTAGACCTAGGCTGGTATGTGGTCTTGATCCAGATTCAGTGATCAATCTTTGCTGCCTTTTATGGCCCCAGGATTCCAGTAAATTCAAAGCCAATGGATAGCTGTCGTTTGTGATTTCAAGTATCCAGAGTCTATCTTTAATTCTCGCGGAGCATGTTACCCAAGAGACTCCATAGCGCTTGGCATTTTCTAATAGATTGATCACCATTCTTTGAATTAAGATCCGGCTCCCTACAAATTTGCAGGGTTGTTTTTCCATGACTAGTTTTACTTCCAAATTGGAGTCATGATCTTCATGTCTAAAGATTTGATTCCAGGCTTCTTCCAGTAAACGCCACAAATCTATTTGGGTAGCGTTCTTGTCAGAGCTGAAGCTGTCGATTTCAGAAAGGAGAAATAGATCCTCAATCAATCGGCTAAAGTATTCAAGGTCTGCTTGCATATTGCAATAGATTTTCTGTTTCTGCTGATCCTCCATAGAATCGGAGAACTCCCGGAGTGTGTCGAGACCACTTATGAGGCTTGCTATTGGTGTTCTTGTATCGTGCGCAAGCTCTCGCAGGGACTGACTACGTTGATCTTCGAGAGATTTTACTTGATCAAATAGTCGTGCAACTTCAGATGCCATTTTATTGAACTCATGATACAGCTCGATGGACTTTTCCCAAGACCTGATCTGCAAACGGACATCGAGCTTCCCTTCAGAAAACTTCCTCAGCACGAGCATGGCTTCATTTCCCTTGATTCTTAGGTAGTACCACGCTAAGAAAATAAGGGCAGCGTAGCTTGAAGCCACTAAGACAAAAAGATTTCTCTGACGCCCATAGAAGGTCGATTTAAAGATCCTGTTTTGAGGATCGTGGATAAATAGAGTCCAATTTAAGTTGCAAAGACTGTCGATTTTTGCCCATGCACCACCATTCCATATGAGAGGTTTCAGCATTGCTGATTGATAGTAGGACTCAGCTTGACGTTTATTCGTTATGATCGATTCGCTAGACGAGCTAGCCCTATTCTCAGCTAAGAGCATCCCGTTCCTATCAAACAGCCAAGCATCAATCTGTGTCTCGGAATGAGGAAGATGTAGTGGTTGCAAAAACAATGGCGATTCTTCGGGCTTGGTGCAATTCAAGGAGAATCGAGCCGTATCTGCAACAACTGCTAGTAAGGCAAAATCTGCGCGACCCTTGGTAGCGATATTGATAGCGATCGTGATGAATAAGGAGAGAAATGATACGAAAACTAATCCCGTGATTGCTTTAAGATTAGTCTTTGTCTTCATTATCAGCCTGATTTTCGATTAATTGATAGCCTGTCCCATAGATTGATTTAATTGTGACTTCGTAGCAAGCAACTTGTTTCAACTTGCGACGCAGGTGCGATAGATGAGAATCTACGGTTCTATCTTGGATGATCTCGACATTGCTTAGATGGTCAATCAGTTGGCCGCGACTAAATACTCTTCCTGGGTTGTTTAAGAACAATACTAGCAGATCAAATTCACGCTTTGCCAATGGAATACATGTCTTGGTGTAGTATGCTTCTCGCCTATCCAAATCAATTACGATGCTGCCAAATTGAATTATATTCTCTTTCCTTCTATATTTGTGCAGCAGTTTTTCTAGTCGCGTCGCAAGTTCACGCATGCCAAAAGGCTTGCGAATGTAGTCGTCAGCCCCAATTTCTAAACCACGAACAACAGTTTTCTCGTCGCCCCGGGCTGATATCATCAGAATTGGTAATGTTGAATCTCGTTCTCGAAGTTGGATGCAAAGGTCAAGCCCGCAGCCATCGGGCAACTCGATATCGATCAAACTAGCTGTAACCTGCTGGTTTTGGACAATAGATCGAGCACTTGAAAGACTCGTGGCCAAGGCGACATCGAATCCCCTCAGCTCAAGGTTTACCTTGATGTTCTCCCCCAGTCTCGGATCGTCTTCCACAAGCAAAATCATTTCGAGCCAACCGCTTTTTGATCAAATTCTCTGAAAGAGTGTATATCATTCTCTGAAAGACTTGCAATGGATTGAACTGGCTCTTTTTTAGAAGGAGTCCATCCTGGTGATCCGAAACAGAACTTCCACTTGTCCTTCAAAGATGAAGTTCCACCAACATCTCGTGCCATGGCAACCCATTCTCTGAAAAAGAGCACTATGGGATTAAAACTTTCATTTTTGCCAATAACTCCATACTTTTTTACACCTTCGGAACGCTCCGCTGCGTAAGTGCCAAAAATACGGTCAAAAATAACAAGGGTCCCTCCGTAGTTCTTATCGATATATTCAGGTTCGATAGAGTGATGGACGCGGTGATTGCTGGGAGTATTGAATATTCCTTCTAAGAAACTTAATCTCGGTATGAGTTCTGTATGAAGCCAAAATTGGTACAGCAAGTTTAGCGCTAGCATAATCGCTCCAGCCTTTGGGCTAAAGCCCAGAATCTGTAATCCTAAGTAGAAAATAAACATTCCTGATATGAAGCTGGTAATCGAAAGCCGATATGCTCCGGAAAGGGTAATATGATGGGGCGAGTGATGAACACTATGACTAGCCCACAGCCAGCGAATTTCGTGGCTACATCGATGCATCCAGTAGTAGGCGAACTCTACACCTAAATAGAGGGCTATCCAGTGCCACCATTGAGTCATGTCGAATGTAGTCAATCTGTATTGATAAATCCACTCAGAGATTGATTGCGTCCATGGTTTGGTAAGCTTAAGGCTAACCAGTTGGTAAATCAGAAACATACCTAAAGAGGTTAATGCTTCCTTGTAAGGAAACGTACGCCTCTTAACGCCATAATAGGCTCCTTCCAAAATAATGAGCAGTATTAGAATCGGAATCACCGCCCTAAGAATGTCTTCTTGTTGCATACAACCTCCGTTTTTTCAGTGATTTGTGAGCTAGGCTAATAAGCTCCTTGAGTCACTATCGTAGGCAAATGTTGAGAGAATGTGGAAAGACTGAACTTTTTAGGTTTTTTTCAATGCACCTTCTGAAAAGTTATCTTGGGAAAGATTGTCAGCACAGAATTAACCACTAAAGAAAGGTGGTACTTCTCTAGCAAGTATCAGATAAACTATGAACCTGGCAAAATCGCTGAAGTATCTTATGGAAATTATCCCTAAAAAAGCGACTTTTATTGCTTAAGTTATAGGCTCTTCATTTTCCTTTAACTGGCTGGCCAAAAAAATGTTCCTAAGAAAGCGAGATACGATTTCAACGGTCCTGTCGCCAAAATCTTCTAAAGGAGAGTATCGTAAGTGTTGAATCTTCTATAATCTTTTGGTTCGTTTTTTAGTTTTCTGTAGAAACCAATCTGAATTTTAAGTTAGACAATCTCCAGTTTTCAAAATCACATTTTTTGAGGGAGATCTTTATGAAAAGATTAGCGTTTTCATTGATGGGAATGGCTGTACTGAGCGCATGTGGAACTCAAGTTGAATCGTCTAAAGTGATGGATATTGCATCACCTGGTAACAGTGGCCAAGAAAATATGCTGCTGTACTTAGACGATGCGACGGCAACAGTAGCATCTTGCGACAAGGGCGTTGAGCCAACTCGCAGCAATTGTCCTATTTTATTTAAGGCGAAGAAAGATATGGTTGAGCTTCAAGTGAAGCAAACCATTTCATCAGAGCTTGCTGAATTAAGATCTGCCTATGAACGTGAAATCAAACGTCTGAAAGACAATGACATTCTAATCTTGGATTTCCAGATGAGAATTGCCCAACTCGATCAAGAGACAGCCAGATTAGGTGAGGACATCGCGATTGTCGAAGGTGAAATTGCTGTTGTCCAAGAAGATATCGACGACCTATCGTCTAAGCAGGCTGCAAAGAAAAATCAGCTGGACAAGGTAGAAACGGCAATCATGCAGCTTGGTGCTAGTGATGAACTTCTAGCGCTGCGATTGCAGCTTAAATCTGAGATTCGGGATTTAGATTTCTCCATTTCTAAAGTGACTCGTGAAAAGCAAAGCTTGGAAGGACAGGTAGAAGACCTAAACTTCGAAGTTGATGCTACGGAAGCACGACGTCGCGATCTAAATGAAGATATGCTTTTCACCTATGAGACACTAGAAGTTAGTTCAGCGGAATCTGATCGCTATGCGGCAGGGATGAAGCGTCAGCAAGAGAAGCTTGATCTTGTTCCTCGCTTTTCAAACTTGCTAGCAACAGATTTTATCACTTTCCGTTTGATTAACATGGATAACCTTAAGAAGGAACTTTTTGCGGCATACATTGCAGCAATTGAAGCCTGTTCTAAGCCAGATGGCAACGCTGGTAAAGATCCTGTTCATCCGGTGAAGTAGAAAAAGTCTTAGCCCATTTTTTCGTTCATGAATTGCAGTAGCGATAGCAGGGGGTTTGCTATCGCTACTTTTTCGTAAATTGACGGCTGAAGTGTGATCTTCTTGAAAGGATACACTGCTTCGTCACTGTAGTCCTTCAAGCCTCTTGCCTTCTTAAGCAATGAGCCACCCATGGCATCAAATTCCTGTGGCGTCTATTGTACTTTGATATCAGCTGACTACGACAGTGATTGAGAATAAATTCTAGGGGCAATCATCCCTGCATCGCTTTTACTAGGAAAAATGACCCCAAGTAAGTATCGGCAATCGTGAGTAGAATTCCATGCTGGTTTAGGTGGCTATCCCTCAGTGCGAACACCCTCGTGTCAAGTATAGTTGACGTGCAAAATTTAAAATCACGGGAGGGGACCCAAGGTGATACGCTACGGCCTCATGCTGCTTATTTGCAGTTATATCACATCGTGTTCGAATGTTCTTAGAGTTGCTCGCTTTAGTAATCAAGAAGACCCTATTACCTCGCCAATAGATAGCGAAGAAAATTCCGATGACGGAACCGGCGAACAGCCCCAAGACTTGCCCTTTGGTGTGGAACAATTCTTCGATGCGCAATCAAGATCAGCGTTTGATTGTGATCAAGATGATTTGGATTTTCAGATTAATATGCAAGACCAAGAGCAATATGCTCCTGGTCAGGAGGCAAGGCTGGTTGTGGATATGGAGGGGCGATTTTGTTCAGAGGTAGACCACACAGTATATGTTTTATTCCTCGTAGATTTCAGTGAAAGTATGGGAATTCATTTGGGTGAGGATCATTGTGACTTGAAACCTGGGTACGACCCTCTTCATCATGGTTCTTGCCATAGGCTTAAAGCGATCGATCGAATGGTCAGGAAGCTTGAGGAACAAGCTGAGGCTGATGTTGATATTCGGATTGCGATGATTCCATTTGCTGATAGTGTCGTTAGCGATTTTGTGATCGATTTTGTAGGCATTCAGGGCTTCAAGCAGGCAATCAAGGCATCGAATACGTGTCGCTATCTTATCAATAGCCCCTTGATTCCCACAGGGCGAGAAAATCCCGGAGGTCTATCTGGTGAAGCAGATCTTTCGGAGCCTGTGGGATTTGCTAGCAACTACTCTGCGGCGTTCATGGCGGGGCAAAATCTACTGCTTGATAAAGGCGGACGCAAAGCCGCTATCTTGCTATCTGATGGTCTGGTGAATGCACCAGGTGAAGAGCCTTTTCTGGCAAGTCTAGAGGAGCTTGATCTCTTCAAACAAGTGATCCCCGGTTTGGAGTTTGCAAGTGTACGGTTGGGTAATGCAGGGGCTCAGGCCTTAGAGGTTCTCTCCGAGCTTTCGGGGGACCGGGTGCGCACAGCTAAATACGCCGAAGAATTGGTGGAAGGTCTGGCCGCTTTTCCAGCTTTTGCTTGGCAGCCAGACAGCCTAAAAATCCAGGTCTCACTTGATGGCCAGGAGCCACTTGCCTTCGATCAGTCTGTTATCAATAAGGCGGAAGATCATGGCGAAGCATGGCTATTTTCAACAAAGCCCATAAAATTAGGCACGATTGAACCTGGAGAAGAATTGGTCGCGACTGTGAGCACTGAAGTGCAGGATATGGCTGGGGAAGTCTACAGCAACAAAACCAATCTCTTTATCTCCTGGGACTAGGACTGTACGGAAAGCCGGCTAGACAGGTTGAAATCAGAAAAAGCTGTTGCTAAATTCATTTTTCTGTTGTTATTCAAGGTGATTTATTTCGACTCATTTATCGGAGACTTGGGATGAGCAAAGTATTAATAATAGGCGCTGGTGGCGTCGGCGGTGTGGTCACTCACAAGTGCGCACAGGCTTCGGATGTTTTCACCCACATAACACTGGCTAGCAGGACCTTAGAGAAATGCAAGAAGATCCAACAGTCGGTGAAGGAGCTGCGTGGTGTTGACATTGATGTCGCGACCCTGGATGCCGATGACGTCGAGGCAACGACGCAATATCTCAAGGATCTTAAGCCTGTTCTTGTGATTAATGTAGCACTCCCATACCAAGACTTACCGCTTATGGACGCCTGTTTGGCAGCAGGGATCGATTACATGGATACGGCCAACTACGAGCCACGAGACGAAGCAAAGTTTGAATACAAATGGCAATGGGCTTACCAAGACCGCTATAAAGATGCCAATTTGATGGCGCTGATGGGCTCTGGTTTCGATCCAGGTGTGACCAATGTTTTCTGTGCCTACGCTCAAAAGCATCATTTTGACGAGATTCACTATGTCGATATTGTAGATTGTAATGCTGGTGATCACGGTAAAGCTTTTGCGACAAACTTCAATCCAGAGATCAATCTTAGAGAGGTGACGCAAAGAGGAAAGTATTGGGAAGATGGCAAGTGGGTAGAAACCGATCCCCTAGAGATATCACAGACCTTTGACTTTCCTGAAGTTGGTGATCGCAAGGCATATTTGCTCTATCACGAAGAGCTTGAGTCTCTTGTTTTACATCTCAAAGGCCTGAAGCGCATCCGCTTTTGGATGACCTTTGGTGAGGAGTATATCAAGCACATGACAGTGCTTGCCAATGTTGGAATGACTAGAATCGACGAAGTCGATTACAAAGGCACCAAAGTAGTTCCTATGGAGTTCCTCAAGTGCCTGCTTCCTGATCCCGGCAGTCTGGCTGAAGGATATAAAGGTAAGACGTCTATCGGATGTATTATCGAAGGTATGAAAGACGGCAAGAAAAAGAAGATCTTCATCTATAACGTTTGCGACCATGAAGAGTGCTATCGAGAGGTTCGATCTCAAGCAGTAAGTTACACCACCGGCGTTCCAGCAATGATTGGGGCGATGATGATGCTTCAGAAAAAATGGGATCAAAAAGGTGTCGTGCATATGGAGCAAATGGATCCTGATCCATTTTTGGAGCAGCTTGCAAAGTACGGCTTGCCATGGCATGTGAAGGAGCTACCCGTTGACTGATGACTATTTTAGTCCTCTTCACCGAATCGATCCTGCGAAGGTGGCCGTGAGCCCTTCGTGGGTTGTTGACCTCGGCTTGTTGGAAGACAACCTGAAAATTCTTAAAGATGTCCAAGAGCGGGCGGGTTGCAAGATTTTGCTTGCTCTTAAAGGCTTTGCGACATGGTCGACATTTCCCCTAGTTGCTAAGTACTTATCAGGTGCGACTGCTAGTTCGCCCCATGAAGCGCAACTAGCCCGTGAGGAGCTCGGCAAAGAAGTGCATTCCTACGCCCCAGCTTATAGCGACTCTGATCTAGACGCTGCCCTAAAGTTTAGCGACCACATCGTATTCAACTCCTTGCCCCAGTGGCAAAGATACAAATCGAAGGTGAAGGGTAAGGTTTCCTGCGGTTTACGAATCAATCCTGAGCATCGTGAAGTCGAGGTTGCTCTCTATGATCCCTGCGCTCCGAGATCGCGTCTTGGTGTACGTGGAGAAGAAATCGCAAATGCAGATCTGGATGGCATTGAAGGGTTGCATTTTCATACCCTTTGCGAGCTTGGTTCGGATGCCCTAGAGCGCACTCTGGCTGTAGTCGAACGAAATTTTAAGATGCTTCTTGAGAAAGTGAAGTGGGTGAACTTTGGAGGTGGGCATCACATCACTCGCCCTGGCTACGACCGAGACCGCTTGATTCGGCTGATCAAACATGTACGAGACACCTACAATGTTGATGTTTATTTGGAGCCTGGAGAAGCTATCGCGATTCGAACAGGTAACTTGGTGACCACGGTGCTCGATATCATCGATAATGACGGTAAAATCGCAATTTTGGATTGTAGCGCAACTGCTCACATGCCAGACGTACTGGAAATGCCTTATCGACCAGAAATCATCGGTGGTGCGAAGCCAGGTGAGAAAAAGTACAATTACCTTTTAGGGGGATTAACCTGCCTCGCAGGAGATGTACTTGGTGAATATTCTTTTGATGAGCCTCTAGAGGTCGGAGATCGCCTATCCATTTTAGATATGAGTCACTATACAATCGTCAAGACCAGCAACTTTAATGGAGTTCAGCTACCAGCGATCACTTTGATTGATCAGGATGGGAACTACAAAACAGTGAAAGAGTTCCCATATGAAACCTTTAAGGATCGGCTAAGCTAGGATTCGATTGCCATTGGGCGAGAGCGGATGATGAACCAGGTTGCAACGTGCATCAAAGTTTACTCACCGTTCTCATCTTTACTTAAAAGGTATCTTTAATTCGGTAACTTAGCATTCAAATGCTCATTTGTAATCGCACTTTCTTCATCGCTTTTTGACTTCCCTTAAAATGCAACAAAATCTGATAATTATCTTCTCGAGCTGAAACTTTGTCGGTGAAATAAACGTTGGCGTGATAGCAATTCTCCGTGATTCTAGATATTTACGGGCGGCACGCTGGTTGCAAAAACACAGTGAAAGTAATTGAATTGAAAAGACTGAGCCGATGAATATAAGATTGATTTCAGCCATACTACTCACAAACTTCTTCTTGCTAGCTTGCCAGGGCGAGTCTGATAAGTCAGATGCCAGTGGAACAGTTAGTGGAGAAAACCAAGATTCGCAGCCAAAAAATAAAGTTCCTGTGGAAGCTCCAGAGAAGCTACCGAACGATTCCGATATCGTTCCGAGTTGGCTCGATTCACAGTGGGTTCCACCCGTATCCTTGAAGAAGTTTGGATTCTTTGTTCCTACGAAACCTCTGACTCATGGAAAACAAGTCTACGACTATCAAGTTAACCTTCCTTTGTGGTCGGATGGCTTAGAAAAGGTTCGATGGGTCTTTGTACCAAATGATGAAACTGTTGCCTTTAAAAGTGAAAGTCCTTGGTCGTTTCCTCGTGGGTCGGTTCTTATGAAGCATTTTGTCGATCCGGGAACAAATCGGTTCTTGGAGAGTCGACTTTACGTGCACAGGAACCAAGGTTGGCAAGCTCTCGTGTATATATGGAACGAACATCAAACCGATGCTGCCCTGATAAGTGAAGCTAAAACCATAGAACTTGCTGATGGTAAAACTTGGTTGGTACCTGGGCCAGAAGATTGCGCCCGTTGCCATAGGTCTGAAAATCCTGTTCTAGGAATCACTAGCAAGCAGATGATTAGTTTTGATGGCATCCCTAATGAGTTCATGGATGAACTCAGCGCTCGCCAGCAACTTACGGGCTACAAAAACAGTGAGAACCTTCAAGGTTTTCCAGCTCTGGACCACCAGTCAGCTTCTCTAGAAGACAAAGCTAGAGCTATGCTTCATGTCAACTGTTCCTCTTGCCATGATGGTTCATTTTCATTTGACTTATCTTGGCAAGTTGCAAGTGATAGCCTCATCGGGGCTCCACCACAATTTGGAAGTCTTGGCGTCGAAGAACCAGCACTCATCAAAGCCGGCTCGGTTGATTCAAGTATGATATGGCTGAGAATGAATCTGACCGATGGACGCAGGATGCCTGCCTTTGGGACAAGTCGGCCCGATAGTGCGGGCCTTGCAGTTCTTAAAGACTGGATTGAGTCGTTACGAGTGTCTGATGATACTCCACCAGAGGATGATGACACTCCGCCAGAGGATGATTCAACCGATGGCTCAGAGGACTGCGGTGGTACTGATATTTTTGGAGCTTGCCTAGAGCGAATTATTTCTGATTCTAGCTCTTGAGCTGCTCGTTCAGATACCATTGATCCCATCATTACTTCCCGAAATAACTGATATTACTACCTGATGTAAGAACTTCATGGAACGTCGCTTGCAGTCCATTTATCCAAAACCATTTCAAAATCGAATCATCTGCTAGTTAAAGCTGAAACCGGTGGATAAATTACAGACACTGTTTAGAGGACCGCATCCATGTATCAAAAACTGATGTTCACAATGCTTCTAGGTATCATTACTTCTTGTAATAGTGCGAGTTTCAAAGGTGTTAACGGCGATCGAGCGCCTCTCGGAGCTGATGCAGATGCGACACCTTCGATTAATCCTCCTAGTAATAATGATCTTTTGCCCGAGATATCAGACTTCAATGAAAGCCCAATTGAAGTCGATGATTCCGACTTCGTTCCACCATCGCCAGATGAAGACAGCGATGACGACCAGGATCTCGAAGAGACTACAGATGAAAACGATGGCTCTGACGATTTAACTAATCCTACAGACGACGAAGAACTAGAAATGGAAGATAACGGCGAGACTTGCAATCTAAGTATCCCTGAAGATGGATCTCATGATCTTGTGAGAAATGGATCCTTTGAAAGAAATCCACTGAATGCTGGTCAAAAATGGGACATATTCGAGTCTCGTGAAGTTCCTGGATGGCGAGTCAGCTGGACTGAGGAAAGCAAACGTTCCTATGAAGATGGAGAAGTGTGCGGAGGCTTGAATCCAAAACTAGAAATTCAAGCTTATGAAACCGCGTCAGCTACTTTTGGAAAGCAGTTTGTTGAACTTGATTCCGACTGTGGAGGTCCAGAAAATTGTTTGCTGTATAGAGGAAACGAGCACACAAATATCCGAATCTCCCAGAAGCTTGATCTTGTGAAAGGCCAAAGCTACCAATTTTCATTCTTCTTTAGAAAGCGTCGTCTGTCACTTACTGAAGATGAGAGAACTCTAGAAGTAAGATTCGCAGAGCACAGCTTCTCAATCGATCTTAATGGACCATCAACAGGACATTACCAGGGAAGTTTAGCCAGCTACGATCTGACAGAGGTCGATAACCATTGGTTTGAGTTCAAAGCTGTACTTGAAGTCGAATCTGACCTTCGTAAAGTGAAATTTTGGGAAACTGGAAAGCCGGATAGCTTTGGTGCCTACCTGGACAAGGTCTCAGTATTACCAATGGTAAGTGACTGTGGTTGTGATGGAGCTGTTGCTGTGAGGCGCTACAAGCCTGGGCAGTTTAATGTTTCTGAGACTGAGATGGAAGCACGCCAGATTCTAAGTAATGCCTTAGAGATATCATCAGACGAGCTATTTGACGATCTAGATCCCAGTACAAGCCGTGAAAACTATAACTTTGTGAGCCTTGGTTTCCGTGGAGCTATGATTCTCCAACTCGACTACCCAAGTATCGAAGGCCAGAAAATTCGGATCTACGAAACATCCTTTAATCGAAGCTATGAGCAATACAAAGAGCAAGCTAAGATCTTCGTCAAACAGCGTCGTCGGTCATCTGAAACGTGGCAGGCTATCGGTGAAGTATTCCACGATGGCGAACTTGTGTTGCCTGCTGGAACTCAGTTTATCAAGATTAAAGATACATCGCCTCTGGATCATTCTACAGATGGCTACGATGTCGACGGAGTTCAGTGCGTAATTTAGAGGCTTAAGGTTGTCAGGGGGCTTTTGGCTCCCTGAAGATCACGATTCCTGTATGCCGAGAACCATATCGTCAATTTTTTTCCAAGCTTTGAAAATGATAGGGCACTCAAGAATCATTTCGCCTTCTGGCTTAAGAAGTTTTCTCAAAGAAAGGATGCCTGCTTGAACCAAGGTATTGACTGCTTTTGCGAGGCGACCTTCTGTCCAAAACTCGCAGCCAGGGATATCTTGTTGATAGATGATTGGGCGCTGCCAAAGAGTTCTGCACAGGCTGAGAACATCCTTATCGTGATCAAAAAACGCCAGTTTGCCTTTAATCTCTAGATCGGCTTGCTTGATAATTTGGTTGGCTTCATCTTTGAAGGAGCTTATCAATGAGAAGCCTTCTGCCCAATATGAATCCCCTAAGCCTTTTGGAATGTTGGTTTTGAATTTTTGTATCGTATCGATGTAGCGAGCGTTGTTATCCAGCCTCTGTAGGCTTAAGCTCAGATAGGAAGCCCCATAGGTGCGGTATAGCATTGCATCCATAATGATGCGCGCGGTTCGACCATTGCCATCCTGAAAGGGGTGGATCAACAGGAACTGGCTATGAGCTACTATCATGCGTGGAATGGCTTCGATAGAATCGTCATTTATATACGATATCAAATCATCGACAAGATCGGGGAGGGCGCCTGTACTTGGAGGGACATAGACTGGCTGGTTATCTCTTTTGCCCACAAAATTTTGACTGCTACGTATTCTGCCAGACTCTTTATGTTGGGTGCATACCAAACCGTTAATTCGGCAGATGAGGTCTAGCGTTACGTTATCAGCATTGAGAACAAGCTCGTAGGCTTGTTGATAGGCTCTGATTTGATTATTGAGTCGTAGAGCATCTCGGTCGCCGTTATCAACTCCCACTGCTTGGAGGGCCAAGCGCTTTCGTGTGACGTAGCGATCCTCTCTAAGGGCGCTGTCTCCACACCAAAAGCGAAATAGAAAATACTCCAAAGAAAAGTCGGGGTGGGGCTGAGGCGTTGCCTCCAGCTTGATGTCAATGTTGCTGTTAGTGCTGGGCACGCGATCAATTTTTGCGAGGTTGAAACTGTTATATTCCACGTGACCTAGTTTTCCTTCTCGTACATCTTAGCTTTAAAACCTTGGCAATTCTTGAGATTGCCATCTTGCTTGATAAGAAGCGGGCAAAGGCCCGCTAACTTTGTGTCAATCAGGTTGACCAGAAGGTACGCTCGATATTAAGCATGGTTTTTTCTTTTTCACTGACAATGACAAAAGCGCCAGCAGCAGCTTCATAGCAGTCTCCTCCAACTGAGTGAATCCTCACATCAGCTTCGGTCAGCCAGTATTCAAGCAGAGATCGCTCAACTCTTGTCCAAGCCTTCGAGCCAGTATTGTAACTTTTACCAAGCTCATCGATCAAGGTGGCGATGGAGGTGTCCGCAACTTCGCTGCCGCTCCAAGTACAACCATAACCTTGTTCGTCAACGGATAGGCCGTGACCTAGGTTGTAATTGTCACCAGAGCATCCACTGATATCATAGACGCCAGCTTTGCCGCCGAACGATAGAATTATTTCAGCGCTGTCTTTGATACAGTCACTTTTTTCAGCGCCAAAGCCAGACGTAGTGTCTGATATTTGCATATCAGCAGAGTTGGGGTTCCAACCTTCTCCCGGTAGGTTAACCTTCGCTGAAAAATCACTATCTGTTTCAAAGGCCTTGTCTTGAGCGATTGCAGGACCCGTAAGGATTAAGCTTGCAACTGACAGCTTTACGGCACTATCAATCATCTTTTTCATACATTCTCCAATTCATATACGAACTCAAAAACACGCCATGGTCCTTCTGGAATCCAAGGCGCAACAACAACTGTGGCTGCCGATGCTGAAATGTTTTTTCCAGAACGGCGGGAGGAGTCTTACCATAATTTGATTCCAAGTAACGGCTATTTCTCATGACTTCCCAAAAAACAGTTCCACTCCGGAACTTATTTATATAGAAGACACCTAAAATTAATAATTAATTTATATTTATATTGGAATTCATCACAAAACCGTTAAAATTTATTACGAGATTCTATTACGACAATAAGATCGTTAGCCTTTTCGAATGGCTTGCAGAATCATACGGGTGTCAAAGGTTTGGTAAGAATTGGGCATGGTAGTTATCTTAAAATGCTAATTATATTGGTAAAAAATATTGGACGATCTTTTGCATACAGTCGTTATGAAGCGGCGCAATGCCGGTGTTCGAGTTGGGGGACTCGAAAGGGTTAGGGGTGAACATCGCGAACAATTTGAGTGAGGCGAATATGAGACCAGCGCAGTGGATCGTCATGGGGATACTATTGTCTGCATGTGATAATCCTACCTCTTTAAGCAGTGATCCTGGAAAATCAAATCCAATCTTAGTGGAAGATCAGCAGGAGGATGCGAAGATCGTCGAGGATGAGTCTGTGATTCCTCCAGTTAACGTTCATGGTGCATATCTAGCCTGTACAAATACAAGCTTTGCCAATGATGATGGTCTGGTTAAGCAAGATGTCGGCTGTGCTTTGGTTGATGAATCCAAACGAAAGCTAGCTCTTGCCGAGCTAGGTGAGGAGTTTATTTGGACTCATGATGCCGCCGAACTTCAGATTGATATTAATACTAGCCCTGAAGACGAACGCTTCCACGTAGTCTATTCTGCACAAGCAGGAAGTTATCAAAGTCTCCAATTAGGGCTATCAATCGTATCTTTTCGGGTAGATTTTAGAAAAGGTGATGAGTGGATCACTATTATAGAAGCTCCAGACAGCCCAAGAAAAATAGCAGAAGACAACCCTACATTTTTGGCTCCAATCGAATTTCAGGGTTGGAAACAAGCTAACCAAGTTGAGGAACGGGCAGCACTGAAGGTGCTTGATGAAACAGTTTGCCGCACAAATGACCCTAACACCGGCGTCTCAGGAATGGGGCGGGTTGAGAATGGCAACTGCAGAGTTGCGACGGGACGAGGTAACGGTCTTTTACCCTATGCCTTCCAAAATAGTACCTATGAGCTTTACTTAGACCCAGCTGGTCAATATAAGTCTCTTTTCGGGCTAATTCCGTTAACGGAGTTAGACAAGGAGAATCACTATTCGATCAATCAAGATCTCGGTAGTGACTTAGGGTGTGTGATTACAATCCAGGGTCAAACCTACTTTGGTGAAACTTGGGTGCCAAGGGATGTGATGTCTTGTGCTGTGAATGCCTCTGGGGCAGCCATCGAGGTTGTTACCAGCAATTTCCTGATACTTGATTTTATCTAAGTGGAATTAGGTTGCGACTCGCAAAATCTTACTGAACTCGTAAGCAGACTTGATGTCTGCTTTTTTGCGTCTTACATGGAATTCCTCAAGTTTTTCCCAATTCTAAAGCCTACGATTAGGTTAAGCCTAATCCAACTCCGCTCTAGGTCAAGCATCGCTTCGAATGTCCCGATATTTCAATGAAATTATTTGGAAGACGAAAGGTTCATGACTAAAAAAATCTTTATCGCAGCACTCGTAACGATCAGTATAGCTACCACCTTTTGGACTGGTTCCCGCTACCCGCAACTCAACGGCAAGGCGGCTATGGCTGGTGAGATCGAGTTGTCAGAGCTTCTAAGCTTCGAACGAACATGGTCTCCCACATCGTCTGATACCGTTCACCTTATAGCTGTTGAAACAGCGAATTGGGCCTCCACAAACAAGAAGGGGATGATGTTTGGGATTCTTTTTGGAGCATCGATCCTGACCTTGCTCAACCTGATACCAGCACATCGTCGGCGTAATAGTAATGCTCTCCAAGGGCTCTTATTCGGTGCACCCCTCGGAGTTTGTGTGAACTGCGCAACACCAATTGGAATCGGAGCATATCGATCATCTGGAAGGGCTGATTTCAGTTTAGCTATGATGGTAAGTTCCCCTAATTTTAATGTGATAGTCATGACAATGATGATTGCTCTGTTTCCCATTCACTTTGTACTAATTAAGATTGCTTTCGTCTTACTTCTTGTATTAGCGGTGGTTCCTTGGATCTCGCGAAATGAACATGAATTGAATGATGAAAAAGAGGCCTGCGCAGTTCCATCAGATCAAAGCTCTTCGGAGACTTGGCTTACTTCAATTCTATCAGTAACAAAAAGCTTCTTATACAACTTGTGTTGGATAGCTGTGACAACGGGGCCTCTCATGTTACTGGGAGGTTTTTTGGGAGTACTGATGGGCCATTTCATCGAATTCGAACGATTGATCAACGATGGCTCTCTTTTGAATTGGGGGTTATTAGCCTTCGTTGGGACTTTCCTGCCGGCTCCCATCGGGCTGGATATCGTTCTTGCTCAAACGTTTATGGCTAATGGTGCATCAGATTCATTCGTCATGATCCTCATGCTAACTCTGAGCTCCTATAGTATTTATTCAGCTCTGGTTATCAGTCGCCGGATGTCTCTCAAGCTGGCCCTAAAAATGTACGTTGCAGTGTCAGGCCTTGGTGTTATCGCAGGATTGGTCACCGACCAATACACTAAGTACAACTTTAATCAAGGCCTAGAAATTTTCGAGGAAGAATTTTCTTTGGTACCCAAAGCTTTCGGCTCGCCGATCAAAGCTGGTCTAGAGCCTCCTCCAGGTTTCAATTTACTAACTGCGGCATCGGGGATTAAAATCTATGGCAAGGCACTCCGCGAACCACAGGGTAGGCAAGGTGATTTTGCTCTGGTCCCCGGTAAAAAGCTAGGTCTATATCGACCCATTGCATATAATACCAATGACTTTCTGAGCCCATTTTTCTTCAGTCGTGGCATGGCTGCTGGTGATTACAATCGTGATGGTCATGAAGATATTGTTATCGCTACTGAGAATGGTTTTCGGTTATTTGAAAATCGATCTGGCCGCGGTTACAGGACCCATCGTGTTGAAGGACTCAAACGATTGAAAAGTCAAAATATGATGCTTGCTGCTTTTATCGATGTGGATAATGACGGATGGCTTGATTTGTTGGGCTCGTCTTACGGTAAAGGGGAAGTCTTCTACCTCAAGAATAAAAAGGGGAAATTTCTCTCACACCCAAAATTGATCCCTAACCCTAATGCAATTGTTACGATCTCTTCCAGTTTTGCAGATTTTGATAGAGATGGTGACTTGGATGTTTTTCTAGGTAATTGGTACATGGGATTTATGACGAAAAAACCTCCTGAGAACTCGCGAAATAGAATAGCTTTGAATCAATCAGGAAGAGGCTTTAAGGCCAAGGAGATGCCGAGCATTAGCGGTGAAACTCTCACTACTTTATTCAGCGACTTCAATCAGGACGGTTTGATGGATCTGATTGTTGGCAATGATTTCTCTAGACCAGATTTATTCTTTACAGGCGCAGACGGGGGGCGTGAGCTAAAGCAGCTATACGAAGGTTCCATTATTCCACGCACAACAAAATATACCATGAGTATTGACACCGCCGACATAAACAATGACCTACAGATGGAAGTATTCCTAGCCCAGATTACCGGGCACTTCAATGACGCTGAATCCGACGACTACTTTGATTACGATGATAGCTATTGCAAGAGTATTTCTGTTCCGAAAGATCGAAAAACGTGTCTGGAGAATGTTGAACTTAAAGAGCCGCTGATGTGGCGTCGGGCCCATCTGGGTAATATGAAGGTTTGTAAGAGGCTGGGTGATCTCAAACGCCGGAGAGACTGCATGGTGCAATTGCTAACGATAGTCGCGATTAAAGAAGAGAAACCCGATCTGTGCAAGAAAATTCCTAAGTCCTACGAACGGAACCGATTCATGTGTAACCTTTTCTTCTCGGCCGAGCGGGATCGTCAACGTGAGGATCGACCCTACATTCCACAGATTGAAAAAAATAATGTCTTGCTGATGAGGGAGGGTAATGGCGACGCTTTCCAAGACAAGGCTGTCGACTTAGGGCTTGATATTACTGGCTGGAGCTGGAATGCAAAGTTTGCTGACTTCAACAATGATACTTACCAGGATCTCTATGTTTCGAATGGCTACTGGCTTACCCCGAAACGCTATAAGAATGGCTATTTTATAAATCAAAATGGCAAATCATTCAAGAATGCTGCACAAGATCACATTCTAAACGACACAATGGATGTTAGCTCGCATATCTATACAGACTTTGACGGCGATGGAGATCTAGATATTGTTATGATGCCGCTTAATGGTCTTATCAAGGTGTTTCGAAATCAGGAAGACCAGAACCATAGAGCACGCATTCATCTTCGCGATGCCAGGGGAAACCGATTCTGCATCGGCTGTAAAATCATTGTCCATACGAAAACAAGCTCCCAAATCAGAGAAATTAAGGCTGGAGGGGGATTTCAGTCTTATGAAGGGTATCAAGCCCATTTCGGCCTGGGTAATGAGAGCCAGATTCAGAGAATCGATATAATTTGGTCTGATGGCAAAAAACAAAAGTTCAGCCAGCCACTTAAAGCCAATCACGAATACTATTTTGTACGCAACCGCTAAAAAAAATAGGCAACAACCATCGGGAACCTTGCTGCATGTTGAAAGGACATGGTGAGGCGTCCTATTCCAATCATTTCGCTTCAATTATTAATGGTTACAAATTGTACCGTTTGTTTTTGAGATTCGGCAGAATCAGCTTTGATCCTGGGTGGCAACGATTTATATTAAGGCAGCCATTCAGCATTAACAAGCGAGGTGAGTTATGAGTTTTCGATGCCTTAAAATACTAGGATTCCTTGTTCTCGGTTCAGTAAGCCAGGTGGGCTTGTCGATTTGTCTCCCTGATCTTCCTATTGGATTCAAGCCCAACAAAAAAGACTTGAGTCTTTCTTTAACTAACATGCAGTTAAAAAGTCAGTATTGGGGCCCAGGGGATATCAAAGCACCACCTAGCAAACCCAAGAAAAAGGTCCCCGCAGCAGTGGTGAGCCACTTTGAGAATAGCATTCGTATCTGGGCTCGAAACCATCACCCCAACGAAGTGATTTCTATTCGAGATCAGGAACTCAAAGTGGATACCTGTACCACTAGTCTTTACTATCTTAGGTTTTCAACGACGAGACCTCAACAGCCAAACGCCTGCTATGGAAAATACAAATACAGGCGAGGTAGAGTAACAGAAACAAGTTTCTATTGTGGACCTATTGATTCTGTCCATGTTGGAAACTGGGTGGAAATTGAATAATGAACCACAGGGGCGACAACTCGATCGAACTTGACGATGCAGTCTCAGTCTTTACTTTTGAAGACCATAAGCAATTCATTCGATCCATTTATGAGTTTCAAAAGAGAAACGATCCTGCAACTAGCTGGAAGGCGTTCTCTAAAAAACTTGATCTTAGTGATGTGCTGCTCAAGATGCTTGTTAATGGTAGAAGGAAGTTTACGGTAGAGCACATCCACAGGGTAGCTGTTCGGCTGAAACTTTCAAGTGCTGAGCATGAATACTTTGAGTCGTTAGTGCTCTATAATCAGGCGGGGACTCCAGAAGAGCAGGCGTTTTATCTCAAGCGCAAACAGAACATTCTCAGTCAGAATGTGAGGCGTCGCTATACCGTTAATCCAAGACTTCTAAATCAGGAATGGTATATTCCTGGGCTTATGGTCTATCTGCTCCAAGTTGCTAGGATCGAAGGCCAGAATTTAAGGAGCCTTCACGACTTCGATTATAAGCAAGCATCTCAGTTCCTTGGGATTCCTGAGGAACATATTGGGATGACTTTGGAGCGCTTGAAGTCCATTGGTGTTATCACTAGTGAAAATAAGCGTGTTGTGATTACACTTGATAACTTGAGTGGCTCGGTATCACTAAAGAAACTTGTTAGGCTCATTACTGAAGAGTCTTTGCTGCGCTTGAAGTCTAGCTTTCACAGCGAAAAAACATTTTTCAATTCCAGTGCTTTCTCTTTATATCCAGAGGAATTGCCTAATCTTCGCCGGGATTTGAAAGAGCTTGTAGATAGCTACTCTGGAAATTCAAACTCTGATCCCAGTCAACAGGAGGTATATCAATGCCTCTTTCATATCTGGCCATTTAATTCTAGATCGGCTGAATCGAACTAAAGCCGATCTCAGAGCTTTCACTCGCAATTCAAAATGGTAAGGCTTCGATTGCTATCTTTCCCTGAGATGGTTTTTTTGGCGTGATCTTATGTCTATCATGGTTGTCAAATCATAGCCCTTGCTTGTTGGTAAGGCTGAATATTGTAGATTAAATATCCGTAATAATTGCGATTCGATTCAGTTAATACGAATTAACTTGCAGAATTTCCTCAAATAGTTCGTAATATACAACGAAACGGAGATATGCAATGTCAAAACAGCTTAAATTTCCCATTGATCAAATCAGCGCGCGCCTGATCCAGCTACGAGAAGCTAAAGGCTTGAGTCGTAAGCAAGTTGACGACAGTTTATCGTGGCGATCTGGTATGCTTTATGATCTTGAACGACAAAGATTGACACTAAGCCTAGAAGCCTGCTGGCAACTTCTGAAGCTATATAACGCTGATTGGTCAGAATTATTCAGCGGAGACTACCAGGATGAAGATCGTGATGAGGCCATTCCCTTGTTACCTCAGATCGGCCCGCTCTTTGAAATTGGTATGATTGCGCCCCGGATCGCTCAAGTGATCAACTTGATTCGAGAAGACCCGATGATTGTGGCAGAGCTTGGTTTTGCTGGTGCTAATACTCCCAAGCCCTTGCTCCAGCTGTTGCTTGCGCAATTAACACCGGTTCAACAAAGAGATTACTACCTAGAGCTGTGCCGGTATGTGCATTCCACTATTGCAGCGGATCGAAAAATTCATCAAGTGGAGCGCGATGCTGCTGATATTCTTCTTAGACATGCGCCTATTGTGGTGGATGATAGAGAAAGGAAAAGCCTTCTGAAGGCCTTTAGCAATCGATACCTCGGTGGAAGTATTGATCGAAAATTTCCAAGGCCGGCTCTCAAACATTTTCTCATTTGGGTGATGTTTGTCATTGCTGTCAGTGATGGCGAGCTTAACTATCAAGAAACTGAGTACATCAAACAGGTTGCTATTCACATTAAACTTGATGAGCAGAGCTTTCGCTACATTCATCAACAGATACAGCTACCGGCTGAACTGGATTTTTAGGAGGAGACGTCTACTATGGATATGATGCGTTTTTGGCTGTATTTCGCCATAGTTTGTATCGTTGCAGAATTTTTTCTTCCGGGTGCCGTGCTGGTATTTATTGGTCTGGCCGCTAGTGTGATCAGTTTACTCATTTACCTAGGTTTGATTGATAGCTGGGTCACGGCGTTCACCATGTTTTTTATCTGCGCCTTGGTCAATGTCTTGCTTATTAGAACTTTGTGCATGAGATTTTTTCCAGGAGAAAGCCGTGTTGCAAACGTTGAAATAGACGCTGATGCGATTGGTGCAGTGGTATTGGTAACCCAAGACATCCATCCTGAAAGTTCAGGACGAATTCAATATCGAAACACCACTTGGGAGGCACTGAGTCGCGAGACTCTCACAGCAGGTCGTCAGGCTGTGATCGTGAAGCGGCAAGGCGTAGCCTGGGTGGTTAGTTCATTAGAGAAAGGAACTCATACATGATCACATTTTTTACTGTTATAACGATTATCTTCCTGATCTTTGCTTATCTGACCTTTGTCATCGTTCCGATGCGAGAAGCCATTGTTGTTGAGCGATTGGGTAAGTTTCTCAAGACGGGAGACCCTGGCTTGCATATTCTCATTCCATTCTTCGATCGAGTCTCATATCGACACGAGACCCGAGAGCAGGTCCTGGATATTCCTCCTCAAAGTTGTATATCTAAAGATAATATTCAAATTGAAGTGGATGGCATCCTATATTTACAGGTCATCGATCCGAAATCTGCGAGCTATGGAATAGAAGACTATCGCATTGCTGCGATCAACCTTGCTCAAACCACAATGCGCTCTGAGATAGGTAAACTATCTCTCGGGCAGACGTTTTCGGAAAGAGATACCCTTAACGAAAAGATAGTCCAGGAGATTGATAAGGCATCTAGCTCATGGGGTATCAAGGTCCTTCGCTACGAAGTTATGAATATCGATCCCAGTGATCATGTGGTGAATACCCTTGAGAAGCAGATGGAGGCGGAACGGGAAAAGCGCGCTGAGATTTTATTGGCTACCGCCGAGAAGGAGTCGACCATCAATTTATCGGAAGGGGATCGCCAGTATGCCATTAATATCTCCGAAGGCGAGCGGCAAAAGAGGATCAATGAGGCGGAAGGTCGGGCTAAAAAGATCCAAATTATTGCAGAAGCTACTGCTGATGGCATGAAGCTGCTAGCTGAGGCTATGAGACGGAAGGGTGGGCAGGAGGCCGCCCAACTTCGGGTTGTAGAACGATATATCGACGAGTTGGGTGATATCTTTAAACAGTCTGATATCTCGGTCCTACCTCGCGAGATGGCGCAAGTTAAGGGCATATTCGAGGGCGTTGATCAGATTCAAAACAAACTGAAGTAAGGAGTTATACATGGAACTTTTGGATATTATCAATTTGGTTTTTTGGGGAGTATTGTTCTTAGTCCTTGCTTTGAAGCTTGTTTCATCCATCAAGTTGGTTCCCACAAGGTCGGCATTTATCGTGGAGCGCCTTGGTCGCTATAATCGAACTCTAGGACCAGGTTTCCATGCCTTGATTCCGTTTTTAGATAAGGTTCCCTTCAAGGTGGATCTAAAGGAAGAGGCGATCGAGGTACCACCGCAGGAGTGTTTCTCGAAGGATGAAGTTCATGTTACCGTCGATGGAGTGATTTACCTGTCCGTCATGGACCCAGCAAAGGCGTCCTACGGTGTTACTGACTATCGCTATGCGGCGGTTCAGCTGGCACAGACTACCACACGAGCAGTGATCGGCACTTTAGACCTAGATCGCACCTTTGAAGAGAGAGATACAATTTCTGCGAGAGTTGTTCAGGTGCTCGAACAAGCGGGCGAAAGCTGGGGGATTCGAGTTCACCGCTATGAGATCAAAAATCTTAGGCCTCCAGAGTCTGTTCGTGTCTCGATGGAAAAGCAGGTCACTGCAGAGCGGGACCGCCGGGCTATTCTCGCCAAAAGCGAGGGCGATAAGCAGGCGAAGATCAATCGATCTGAGGGCAGAAAAAAAGAGATGATCAACCTCTCCGAGGGTACTAAGCAGCAGCTCATTAATGAGGCTGAGGGGCGGGCTGCCGAGATTCTTGCTCTGGCTATGGCTACTGCTGATTCAATCAAGAAAATCGGTGATGTCGTCGCTGAGCCAGGCGGTTCTGAGGCCTTAAAATTGCAATTGGCTGAGCGCTACGTTGAGCATATGCAAGGACTGGCTAAGGACAAGACAAGGATCATTATTCCTGCTGATCTTACGAAAGCAGATAGCTGGCTATCCAACATGGGTGTTGATATTCGAAGTTAAGAGCATGTACTTAGTGGAGGGCTAGCAAGGTCGAATTTGATCTCGCTGGCTAATTTTGACCAAGTGCTGTGGGTGTGTGAGATCGGACTTGAAAGTAAAGCTCTCTGCAATCATACTTAGATCGTGAGTGGGAAAGGGTGATTTGCTTCACCTTCTGTTTGAATTTCATCCAGCCTGAAAGGCTTTTATTGGAGCTTCTTGAGAATGGTATATTCCCTCAGAAAAGATGAAGTCAATGTGCTGGACTCAGGAGTCATTTCTTTAACATAGCCAAACCCCCGGCCTTGATCCCAGGCTGGTAGGTTCAGTCAACGAGTATGTATTGGATGAAGTAGGGCTTGAAGTCGTGGCAAAAGGTGTCTCACATCAGCAGCGACGTGGGATTAGGCACAAGGCTTTGTATGTACTAACTCTATACTGTTCGCAATTGTTATATTAAGAGTTGCAGCTAAAAGTTAACATGTTACATTTGTTTGCACACTCGTTAGATGAGAGGAGACTATATGGCAACATTGCTAGATCTAGGCTCACCAGACATGTTTCAAAACCCCCACCCGAAGTATCGTCAGTTGTTTGAAACTTATGGAAACATCTACTACAGCGAAAAGGACGATATATTCTATATTGCAGGCTACAGACAAATTCAGGAAGTTCTAAAGCATTCTCAGATAAGTTCGAATCGCGTCGATGCGATGGCTAGCCGTTTGGGGGCTGAACAGATTAAGGCTCTTGAGCCAATGCTGTCAAACCTCAAGCGTTGGGTGATATTCTTAGATCCACCTCAACATACCCCTATAAGGCGAACTATTCTTCGAGCTCTACAACCCCGATCTGTTTTCGACTTAAAGAATAGAATACAAGCGATTGTCGACGATTTGATTACTAGTGTTTATGATCAGGCTAATAGCTTTGACTTCGTTCAAGCCCTAGCGTTCCCTCTTCCTGTTATTGTAATTTCTGAACTTCTTGGAGCTGATCCCAAGGATAGGGAAATTATAAAAGAATGGTCCGATGATATTGCAGGATTTTTCAATGGTAAGGTTAAACCCGATGCTGTTCGCAAGACCTATGCTGCAATTGTAGGCCTAGAAGAATATTTCGAAGATGTCTGGCGGAAACCAAGAGCGCCTCTATCAACCAACCTTCTTGAAGCTTTAGCAATGCTTCGGGAAAAAGGGGTTAGCGATAAGGACATAATCGCGAACTCAATCGCTCTTATTTTCGCGGGTCATGAGACCACAAGTAATTTAATTGCCAATGGTATGAAATGCCTCATGGATCACCCACAAACTCTAGATCTTGTGGTTCACGATGCTAAGCTGATTCCTAGTTTTCTAGCCGAAGTTTTGCGATTTGATGCTCCTGTTCAAAGAGTCACCAGAGTTACAACGGAGCCTGTCGTGATTGAAGGAGTGAAAATACCAGCTGGAGAGCGTGTTTTTTGCTTATTGGGTGCAGGAAACCGAGATGCATCGATTTTCCAAGATCCTGATCGTTTTGATATCTTCCGAAATGAAGAACCAAGCCTTAGTTTTGGAGTTGGTATTCACTTATGCCCTGGGAATCACCTTGCCCTCCTAGAGAGCCAGATTTTCTTTGAGACATTTTTCAGCCATTTTCAGGATCTTGAATGTGAAACTCCTAATCCCAGTTATCGGGATAGTTTGGGGTTACGGGCACTCAATGAATTTCGGATAAGAGCTAAAAGAAAGCCATTGTCATAGGCTGGCTTTCTTTGACCTTGTGATCTGCTTAGCTGATTCGGTTCTTTAAGTCTCGTAGTTAAAAACCAAGAATTTTGAACCGTCTTCCCTTAGTTTTGCCCCACTAGGCAACTGAGCTGCTCTGATAGAAGGAAGTTTTGTCCATAGTCTGGTACATCTTGCTCTCTGTAATCTTTAAGTTGCTGTCTCGGCGTTGTTGACTTTGTCACTCGCTCGTCACCGTATCCAGCACGTACTGTCTCTTCGCTCGCTCCTTGTCGCCTAGACGAGAATTCAATTTGACTAGCCACTAGCTTATTTATTGTTGCAAAACTGCGAATGCAGCTGAGCTACTAGAAGATTTTATCGGACAGCATAAGCTGAATAGGACATCTTGGCATCTTTAAAAACAAAGATTACATGACTAAATAGGTTTTTTATAGGAACTTTCCCTCAGATTTGTCTGGTACAAAAGTTGCTCTAGGCTCCTGTGCACTACAACAGGAGATCAATTATGAAAACTTTATCGGCGATAGCACTATCCATTTCAGCTTCGGCTCTGGGGGATATCAGGTTACCAGGGGATAATAATTTTTTACCACCATTTAATTTTCCCTCGGTTCCCGGTGAGTTCCGTTCTATCGATGGCTATGGAAACAATCGCAATAATCCCTTTTTTGGCAGTGCAGGCAATGAAGGACAGGAAACGCTACTACTGAAATCATTTTTCTCTCTCAGGGCTAGCCAGGATAATGATGATTTTTCTGATTTGAGAAGCCCTCGTGACATCAGTAATATCGTAGCTCGTCAAGCTACAGCTCAAGGTCGTGAGCAAGTGAGCGATCTATTTTGGCTATGGGGTCAATTTCTTGATCATGATATCACTCTAGTACCTCAAGACCCGACTCAGTCTATGCCTATTGAAGTCCCTAGAGGTGACTCGTTTTTTGATCCTAAAAATCGCGGTGGCGTAACGATATCATTTAACCGGTCAGCTATTGTTCGGGATCAAGGTGGGAAAAGGCAGTTTAATCGCCTTACCGCGTTTATCGATGGTTCACAGGTCTATGGCTCCGATTCAGAGCGTGCCGAGCTACTTCGGGATCAAAATGATTCTGCTAGATTGGCCGTATCAGCCAACGACCTACTACCAATCATTGATGGCATTGAAAATGATGATGGGGGTTCCGGCCGACCTGGTTTCTATGCAGCTGGAGATGTACGGGCTAATGAACACATAGGCCTGAGTGCAATGCATAATATTTTTGTTCGTGAGCATAACAATGTGGTGGAGGTGATTCGAGGGTTTCACCCTCAATTGGCAGATGATGACGTTTACGAATTTGCTAGGTTGATCGTTGGTGGAATTGTCCAGAAGATCACCTATGATGAATTTTTACCTCTACTATTGGGTCGACCTTTATTCCCTTATCAAGGCTACAACTCAAATATAAATCCAAATATCGAGGATGTATTCGCTTCAGCGGCGTTTCGCTTTGGTCACTCAATGCTTTCCAGTGATCTCAAAGTTGCAAACATTGTTAATGGTCAGCTTAGAACTCAGGATTTGAAGCTCAGAAATGCATTCTTTAACCCGACTCTCTACAGGGAGCTAGGTCCCGAAAAAATTCTTCTAGGTTTTTCGATGAACCGAAGTCAGAAGATCGATACAGCTATCGTTGAAGATGTCAGAAGCTTCTTGTTTGGGCCCCCTCCATCTGCTGGATCAGATCTTGCCGCTTTGAATATCCAAAGAGGTCGTGATCACCTCCTCCCGACCTATAACGAAATGAGACAGGAGCTAGGTTACAATAAAAAATCTAGATTCTTGAAACGTCATTCTAGAGATCAGCAGGGTATCACTTCAAATTCCGAGATCGCCGCAAACTTAGAAGAAGCTTATGGTCACCCCGATCGCGTGGAGCTTTGGGTGGGGGGCCTCAGTGAAGACAAGTTAGGAGGTAGCCGACTGGGAGAAACTTTCACAAGCATTCTTACAGATCAGTTCATTCGATTGCGAGATGGCGATCGTTTCTGGTACGAAAACGTCTTCAAGGATGGTTTCTGGCGTGAGTATATCGAAAGAAGCACCCTCGCGGATGTTTTGCAACGCAACTCAGACTTAGGAAACTACTTCGATAATACTGTGTTTTTTGCGGACCGCTAAATGGATTCACAGGATGCCATGAAGGCGTCCTGTGATGGAACCTGGTTTAACCATTCTACTGCTTCTCCATTGAGCTGTATATCCCACCCGCAGGAGAAGCGAATCCATCAATTCAAGCTTTAGGTGCCTAAGTATCAATCTTCAATTTTGTAGTGCCGCCGATTCTCTAGCCTTGAAGGCAAATTCCTCTTCTGGAGAGAAGACTAGTTGAGTTTTACCTCGTAGTGCGAACCAAATTGTTCCGACAATGATCCATGCTGCACAGCCCCAAATGCCAACTCTGTACTCTTCATTCATTAGAAGAAAGACCAAGGCTAAGACACAGATAAGCAGGGCAATACCAGCACCGACAATTCCAAGTGGGCTCTTAAAAGGTCTTTCCAAGTGAGAAAACTTCTTTCTCAGAATGATAAATGACACAAGTTGCATGACATAGGCTATCAAAGCCCCAAAAACTGCCATGTTGAGTAGAGCTGGGCCCACAGGAATTCCCCCGTCCGTAGGTGCGTACTTGATGATCAAAGCAATAACAAAGCCTACAGTAGCGCCAGCAATTAGGGCGACTTTTGGAGTTTGTGAAGGTCCGGTGACCGATAGCCAGCGTGGAAAGTAACCTGCCCTTGATAGGGAGTAAATGTTTCTACCGTATGCATAGATAATCGTGTGGAAGCTTGCAACCAAGCCAGCCACAGCGATGAGGGCCAACCATGGGGCGATTCCAGGGCCAAAGATCGTCGTAAATGCTAGAAAGAGGGGCTCATCTGAAGCACCAACAGCGGCAGCACCAGGGCTGATACCAGCATTCAAGAAGAGGGTAAGAAATGCTGCAATGACAAGAGTCAGTAAGCCCCAAAGCATACCCTTTGGAATATCGCGACTTGGTTGATGACTTTCTTCAGCAGCTAATGGCAACTGTTCAATGGCAAGATAGAACCAAATGGCGAAAGGTAAGGCGTTCATAATTCCGCTAATGCCAAAAGGTAGGAATGAACTATGTCCCTCAGTTGCGGGAATATTCAGAGCTTGATCGAAAGAAAATAGGGGGATAGCACCGATCCAGAAAACCAATAGGATGGAAAGAGCAATCATGGTGATTATTACTGAGAAACGAAATGTCATCTCCACCCCTCTAATATTCAGCCCCACAAAGATCAGATAGGCTAGGGTCCACCATACAGGTTCTTGGAGGTTTATACCTAAGAGGCTGTTTGCTATCGAGCCGAAGTAACCACCGATACCGATCACGATGACTGCTGGTGTTAAGACATATTCCATATTTTCAGCAAGACCCGTGATAAAACCTCCCCAAGGACCCATGGCGGTCCTTCCAAACGAGTAGGCGCCACCAGTGTGAGGGAGAGTTGCTGTCATTTCTGCAATAGAATAACCTAAGCCTACGTACATGATAGTGATGATGATGGTAGCAATCAGAAGACCTCCAAAACCTCCCGCTGCAAGGCCAAAGTTCCATCCAAAGAAATCTCCAGATATAACGGCACCCACACCCAAAGCCCAAAGGGACCAGACGCCAGCATAGCGTTTTAAAGTTCTGCTTTCAAAGTACTGTTTATCCACGTGCTGATAGACGACGCCATCAGCACTTGCTTTCTTATCCATGACCCTTGTCTCCTAAAAATTTTCCTTAGACTATGAAAATTTGTGCAAGGATTCTAGCCTTATTTGAAGCCGAGTTTTTATGATCGTGAGTGGGGTTCTGGATCTGAGCTTGGAAAGGCTTTGCGGCCTTTTAGGCCGCAAAGCGAACGGTAGGTAGTTGGACAAGGTGATGACGAGAAAGTGATCGATCATACGAGATACATACGCAGAGGCGACTACACTTTTTGGGCCACCCTATTCCAGCAACTATTTCAATAGGATTCCTGGGCTAAGCGTTTCTTTAATCTCATCGAGAGTCCAGGGGGCTAAGGAAACTCGCTTGTAGCAGTTGATCCTTGTGGAATTTGTTTCTATCTGCCAGTGATTGCCAATCTTATTAGCGATTTCGTATTCCCCGTCTCTAGGTTCAGAAATAATTCGCTCTATTTCTGTTTCAGATACACCGAGCTCTAGTAGCTCCTTCTTGTTTGGGTATTTTACTGACCAGAGGTTTAAGGAAGAGCCTGGAGTCCATATTTTGATCTCTTTGATGGCTTCTTTTGAATCAACATCTCCAACGAAGTCAAACAGGCAAAATTTATCCTTTCCTTGAGGGTATGTATTTGTTGAATGGCTAGGGAAAAGGCTGCCGTCGCTTTCGAAGTCGTTTTGTATGTCCTTAGTTACTTCGATAACGAAGTCGTTGGCTAAAGGCTTTAACTCATCTATGAAGTTTTGGAATTCTAACACCGAGCCTAGATCTTTCAAAATCAGATCATCGAAGACTGGGGCAATAGACTCTTGAGTTTTAGCAATCGTGTTTGCGCTAGACTCCAATAGAACTTTACTTTCCGTCGGTATAAAGCCTCCCTCTTCTTCATTAGTTCTTGAATTCCAAAGACTAATGATTTGATCTGGTGTCCAGGTAAAGCGGAGTTCGCTGCAACGTTCTGTTTTTGGAACTGAAATGAAGTTATTTGATATTTGGAACTGTCTTGAATCTGGACAGTGTAGGTGTGGTTCAGTACTTAGGATATCTAACTTATTATCGGTAAATAGAAAGATCGTGCTGTTGAAGTAACTGGTATGATAGGGGTTAGCCCAGTAGCCCTGGACTGACTTCTGTACAACTTCAGGATCAACATTCTTATCATCTTTGTCTGAACCGCAAGCAGCTGTCAAAATCATTGCTAAAGGAAAAGTGTATCTCAAAATCCGCTTCATCATTTGCTCCCTATAAAACTAAAGTAAATCAATATTTAACCACTAGAAAAAATTAGAAATTAAAGTCCAATCCAAGCTGCCAAGCACTTGGATCAGATTTACGTGCAGGAACATAGCTTACTTTCGGTTGGCTCCAACCAAATTTCTGACTGCTAAAATGATAGCTTTTAGGGGCTTGGTTAAGATGCTGAGGTTCGCTAGGTTGAGCATCTACACAGTCTCTAGAAGAGAATTCCCATATGCCGACGCCTAAGCCGAGCACGGAACCAACCAAAGCACCTTGAGCAGCGATTTTGCCCCCATCATTCTTGTCGTTGTCACCCGCAGCGTAAGCAAGCCCGCCGATCACTCCTCCGATGCCAATACCATAGAACATATCTTTAAACAGTACTCCGCCGCCGAGGCTGTCGCAGGCTATATCACGGGCGAAGGCCTGTGACGAGATAGTAGTACTGAGAAGTGTCGCTGTTAGAATAGGTCCGATTGCAATCTTCATGTTTTTGAAACTCCATTGTGTTGTCTGCACTAGGACCAACGTTGGAGCTTCAAAAATTGTCTCAATAAAAATAGAAAAAATATTAAGTCGGACTCAGTACTGCCTGTCCGTTAATCGGAAAAGGCAGGTGCTAAGACCAGAGCGTAGATATGGCAGGTAAATGATTGCAAAAGCGCAGATATAGCGAAGAATAGTTAGCCTATTGAGGTTTCTAAGCACTAGAAGCTAAATGACATTCCTATATTGATTTTTCCGTTAACCCCCTTCAGAGATTCGCTCGAAATGCTGTGGTTCAAATTGATAAAGGCACCTACAGAATACTGGTCTAAAACCCAGTGAGGATTTACCCGTAGAAAGAGGCTGTCAGCAATGGATTGGCTTTTTTTAGAGCTTGAATCGGACCACCAATCCCAGGAGTTTCTTTCTTCATGCCGGTATAGTTTGGCCCCAATGCCAGCACTCATACTTAAAGGCTGAGGTTTGTAGAAAAAATTGAAGCTACTTTCATATTGGATTCCATAATGGATTCCAAACGAGCTGTACTTCCAATCTTCAAAATTCTGATTTTCGATGAAAAAGTCATAAAATAGACTATGGTCTCTGCCGCCGATGCTTAGGTGGTCAGATGGAACCTGGAATGAGGCGTAGGTGTGTTGGTCTAGAGTCTGGCTATTCTGATTAAACAAAGCAAAAAGGAAGCTTAGGTGATTGTCATCGCGAGTGCTACCACCTTTCTTTTGCATGCTATTCCACCGGCTTCGCGGTAGCCAATGCATATTGTCTGCGTAGACCATCAGCTCTTGGTCTTTGGCGACTTCTATTTGCTTGCTACCGACCATGGGGCCGTTTGAAACAATTATATGGTAGGTTCCAATGGGGAGCTGAACTTTTTGACTTTCCCCTAATTTCTTACTGATGCTAAAGTGCTGGATGCCATCCTGGCGATTGATCTTAAGCATTCCTCCTAGGTCTTCGCCAACACGCACATAGCCTGATGATCGTTTCGGGAAGGACATAGCTAGTGCGCCCTTACCTGCAAGCTGAGAAACGAACTCGGGATTCTGCTGAACAGGATCGAAGCCGACAACACTTGTTTCAGACTTCATCTGTTTGTAGACATAAGAATAGAGTTCATTGACAGCTACAATGCCATCATCATCGCTATCAGCATGACCCACAAGGCCCGTATTTAAGTAGTGAGTGAAGATGCTGCCGCGGAGTCGATCGCTTTCGAAGGCATAATCTCGATCAGAAGTTGCTGCTAGGAATACATAACCACTTGGTTCATCGTACCGCGCAACTGGTAGAAAAACTTCTGAACTTAACCTAGTGACTCCCTTTTTAGAAAGGGCTGCTGCAAAACAACTATCTAGGATAGCGACTCTCGACCGGGCATCAACATCAGCAAGAAGTTGGTGCAGCTCTCCTTTTGGCATGGGGCCGTCTTTTAAGTGCAAACCGTCTTTATCGGAGTGTCCGGTGTAGTAAAATACAAACTTACCCTGGCATGATGGGCAATCTTGAAGAGTGCTGCGGGCTTTTTTGAATACTTCACGAAATTGTTCCACGCTGGGCTCATCTACTTGCAATATGTGCTCAGGCTGAACACCTCCTACACTGCGCATGACGCTCAGGAATCGCTCGCTATCTTTTTCCGAATAGCGTAAGGCAGGAAGTGACTTGTCGTAGGATCGCGGCGAACTCACTGCCAACACGAATGTAAGATTTTTCTTAGCTGCAAAAATCTGATTTGTGTTGAAAATCCAGAGGATTAGAAGAAATAAGCTCAATATTTGTGGCGTCATGGGTCTCTTTTCTCTCGTATGGTACAAACCGGGGGCAAGACTAACTTGACTCTGTTTTATTGCAAGCATTTTTTAGTTCAGCAGTAGAATTCTAAAATCTTCGAGAATCTTGCTACAAAAATTGCGGGAGGCTCGTTTCTTTAGTGGGTGTCTCGTTGTATGGCTAAGGAATATTAATGAAATTAGATAGTTCGAATCAGGAGGATGTTCGCTACCTCTATGAAAAAACGGGGCCAGCCGTGCTCAGTAAGATCGGGCGCATGATTTCGTCATCAAGTATTGCGGAGGAGATATTGCAAGATACCTTCGCCAAGCTTTGGATGTCGAACCTGACATTTGCTTTTGAAGGGCAGGCGTTTAACTGGATCTACAGAACCAGTCATAACGCAGCTATCGATCAAATTAGAAAGTCCCGGCGACATAGAGATGAGCCGTGGGAGCATGTGGAGTCCGTTTGCCAGGAGAAAAATGAGCAGATCTTGGTAGAAGTTCTTCACGATTTTGAGAAAATTTTAAGTCAACTAAAAGACCGCGATGCAGCGATCTATGTTTATCAAACGATTGATCAGATGACTCAGCATGAGATCGCAGAATTTATGGATATTTCTCGTGCCACAGTCGCCCGCTCATTGTCGTCGACCCAAAACCTTATAGCGAAAAGGAAAGAAGGATGAGCCAAGAAAATAAGTCACTGCTACAGATTCAACGGCAAGCCTTGGGTTACGATGTTGCTAACGCAGATGATCTCGATGTACGGCGAGAACAGGAGCGGATGAATACTCTATCATTGCCACCGTTAGAGCTGCCTACTAATACTAGACAGCCCTCAAAGGGTTCAGGTAATCAGAGCCGTTGGTACCGCTCGGGGATCTTGGCACTTGTAGCTATGGCCCTCCTAACCGTTTTTGTAGGGAACTTTCAGTCGGGGCACGAAGGTCTGCGTATCAAAGGGAAAGCTCAGGCTACGATATTTGTTCAAACTGAGAAGGGTTTAGATGTAAAAGACGATCATCGTCCTATCGAAGAGGGGCAAGCATTTCGTATTCAGGTGTCAGCTCCAGCTCCTTTCGAAGCCTGGTATGGAGTTTACAATCAACGAGGAGAAGCTTTGGATACAAGAGAGCAAATCTTACAAAGCTATCTTGTGAGCTCTCACGATAGCAAAAAGTTTTTTGTAGGTGGGCTTGCTCTCACCGAAGAAAACGAAGGAGAGGAGCTTCGTGTGGTAGTTTGCCCTGAGGGAAGTATTGATTCTGATAGAGTCGTTGATACTTTGAACCAAGGGGAAGTAGAACCTGGAATGTGTCACTTTCAAGTTCTACCTCTTCGTTAGTCCTATTATCCAGGGTTTTTGATCCCTAAGGCACCATCGGGGCCTACTTGTAAATTGCCTCAAGAAGATCGTCCCGAAATGTGAACACCTCTGCTGGCACTAGCTGAGTAAGCATGATCACTGCGATCTGATTTTCCAGGTCGATAGAAAAGATCGTGCTAGCAGCACCAGCCCAGAAAATCTGCCTCGATCCAAACTTTTCATCAATACCAAACCCCAAACCGAATCCTTCCGCTCCAGCGCTTTCCGGTAATGGAGCCAGTCCTGTTTGTTCCTCGGCCATTAATTCGATAGTCGAGCTTTGGAGAAGCTGTCTTTTGCCAAATCTCCCTCTACCTAGAATCAGCTCACAAAACTTCCGATAGTCGTCGAGTGTGGAGACAAGGCCCATCCCTCCTGCGATTAACCGAGGTTTTTTAGTAAAGGGACTAAATGGAATCTCGTCATCGGTTGCAGGAGCGATACCGTTAGTTTCCTGTGTTCGATAGACTTTTGCCAAGCGATGCCACTTTGTAGCAGGAGCGTAGAAGTCGGTATCTTCCATGCCCAGTGGGGTAAATATTCTCTCTGCCAGAAATCTATCCAAAGGAACTCCACTAAGAACCTCGATCAAGCGACCTTGAATTTCAACCGAGAAGCTGTAAACCCATTTGGTTCCAGGCTGGTAGGCCAATGGCAATGAGGCAAGCTTCTTGCTAAAGGTATCAAGACTCAAATTACGATCAAAAAGATCAGCATCTCGGTACTCCTGATCCACGTAGTCGTCTTCGTTGAAGCCATAGCTGAGACCTGCAGTATGAGAAAGGAGTTGTCTGATTGTTGGGGCTGATTTTGCCGCTTCAAAAATTGGGCCTGCATCGTTGCTCCCTATATAGACCCGAGGGTTGGCGAATTCAGGAAGATATTTTTCTATCGGTTCGTCAAGGCCGAACTTACCTTCTTCATATAGCATCATCAGTGCAGTGGAAACAATTGGCTTTGTCATGGAGTAAATTCGAAAGATTGTGTTATCTTCGATGGGGATGAGCTTCTCACGATCCTGATAGCCAAATGCGCTTCTGTATATAACATTACCAGACTCTACGACAAGAGAGCTTACACCCGCTAACCTTTCCCCAGAAACATAAGTGGACAAGCTCTGATCGAGCTTTTGTTTTAGATCGGCCTTGATCACGGACTGGCCGTAGAGTGTAGGAATATGCAGCAGATTATACAAGATAATACTGAGAGAAATAACTCGATTGAGCTTCATTGGGTTCCTCTATTTTTTATGATTCGATGATCCCACTTTATTCTTCTTGAGGTCGCACAGGCAACCTCTCTCTGCTACCGTGCCTGAGCTTCGCAACCAGATGGTACCTTCCGGTTGTTAAAGCGAAAAAAATCTTCGGATTGTCAACAGTTTCGTCACCGCAATGGTTAGTATATATAAGTGATTATAGCTAGTTATATTGGTTCCTATCTTGCATCGAAACTAGCTAACGATCCATTTTGAGGGAGTACTACCTAATGCCTGTTGTTATTATGCCGGAGTGGAACACACTAAGTATCGTAGCATACACAGTTTTTGCTATGCTTTGCCTTAGTTTCGGAGTTTTAGAGAGTAAGGGGTTGTTAACTCTGAATTATAGCAAATTTCGGACATCCCACGGGATGAGCAGCCGCTTAGGAATGTTCCTACTATATTTTGTCCCAATCTTGGCAGCAGATATCGCAACGTTTTGGTTTGTTGCGAGCTTTGATCTAGTAAAGCTTATAATTATTGCTGCGATTAATATTCACTTTATCAAGCGATGCCTAGAGGTTTTGTTTTTACACAAGTACTCGGGACCTATTAATATAGCCACGGTCATTCAAATTGCAGCTGCATATTCTCTGGCAGCCTTTCTCTTAGCTTATTTGAACCAATGGTCTATCGATCGAATCGATGGTCTATTTCTATTGGGAATGGTGCTGTTTGCGGTTGGCCAGGTTTCTAATTTGTATCACCACAAGCTTCTTGCTGACTTGAGAACCGATGACAATAGCTATAAGATACCGACGGGTGGCTTGTTCGAATTTGTGACAGCGCCTCACTACCTGATGGAGCTAAGTGCATGGCTCGGCGTTGCATTGATGTCTCGCCATCTTGCCGCTTACATGATTTTCGTGTGGACCTGTAGCTATCTGCTTGCGAGAGCGCTGAGAACCCATGCTTGGTATCATGAAAAATTTGCAGACTATCCCGATGATCGCAGGGTGATTGTACCCTTTATTCTTTAGAATCTAGACTTACATAATTGTGAGCCCACTCTATTCTTGGAACCAGCTTAGGGTGATCACGCCGGGCTTAGTGGCCGCAAAGTGATCGGTGATAGGTCTCAGAGCTATGGCGCCGATCGGGAAGAAAGCAGCGATCAATTTCTAGAAACGCCATCCGGTAAGGGAGATCTTTCTGACCTCTACGCGCACCCTACCAGCAAACCTGGTAGGCTCGTGAAAGCTAATCAAGAGGTCAGAGCCTGGTGGGCGCAGAAAAGCCATCACTCGAAGCTGGCGAAATGAGGGTTGCTCTCTACAGGAAGTGTAACTGACTCGCACATGGCTGGCTCTCCATTAGGCACTTCATTGTCGTCTTCATCATAAAATGCGTACACGGAGTAGGTTCCAGCAGATAGGCTCGCTACACTCCAACTTGTTATGGTCTCATCAACGTCGGCATTGCGGCAGCCGCCATCATCGCAGCTAGCCGTAGCAGAACCGCGACTGAGTACCGTCGTGCTAGAGCCGAAATCTTCACAGTCACCAGAGAAAAAAGCAGCATATACGGTTGCTCCCGACATGCTTGATGTGCAGTCACTGTTATCATCAACTGTGCACTCGAAGCTTATGTTTGGCAAGGTGTAACCTGAGTCAGCGCTGCTGCTGTCGCTTGAGTCATCGCCACATCCTGATGACAATATAAAAAAGGCTAGATATGGAAAAAGCAATTTGCTCATGATTGATACTCCAAACTGGGTTCGCATTCTATATATAGTCTAAAAGTATGGCTGAAATTGGTCAATAGGGCTTATCTAAGGTCGATGATATCAGCTGAGATCTGACGATAAAACTTGGGGAATGGTGTTTTTGAGTCCTAAGATCTCTGTTAAGCTCAGCCAAGTAATGCAGTGGCAAGGAGGTTCTCATGGCAAGATTCAGGTTTATTCTTATCGCCTTGTATTTTCTAGTTTCGTGGTTGTTTTTTGTTAACTTTCTGCGGAAGAGGAGCCCTCTAGCTGATCTAAGCTTTGCTGATCTCAAACGTTGGCAAGATCTATCTACTGGCACGAAAGTTAGTTTGGTAGCAGTTCCACTGACAGCGATGTTGCTGAGCTATGGAACTTGGATGAGCCTGATGTATTTTATTGGAGCGTTTTGAGGAGGCGTAGCCTCCTCAGTATATTATAGTATGGTAACGGTAAGGGTTGGTGCGGCATCAATATCACAGACGATTAGCGACAGCCGTGTCGCAGCCATCAGGTCGAGTTCGATATTTGCGGGTCGGTCACCTGTTATCGCGTAAGAATGCAAACTTAGGGGGGTGTCGCTGTCGAGTGAGATCGTGCCTGATTTCTCTAAACCTAAATCAAGTTCGTAGTGCTCATCAGCAATCTTAAGAGCATGGGTTCCCGCCGGCATCATCGTTTCTAAAGACTGGCACGAGCTGTCCATAGTGGGTTTAAATCGATAGGCATCGTCAGCGCTCCAATTGTTGAAGCTTGTCCGAAGGAAAACCGGGGGTTGGTTGCTGGACGGAGGCGGCTTTACTGATGAATCAGAGCCTGGGATCAATTCATCATCACGACAATCGGCCTCTAGGATGAATGCTGCCGAACGGGCAGGAAGTGTAATTCTAGTGTCTCCAAGTCTTTCTAGCTGCTCTCTGCTGTTGACCATGAAACGACGACCGCTCATCAGCTCGACATAACAAGATCCCATTTCTAAAGACTTTGCGTGAATTGCATCAATCTCTAGGTCTTTATTGCCAAAATGCAAGATGCTTAGGCCTTTGCTGCCTCGATCAACAAATAGTGTTTCCTCAGGGTTACATGATGTACAGTAGTCTTCGCTTTGGTAGCGATCACTGTAGATTTCGCCAGAGGTCTCTCTGCGGAAACGAAGTGCAGCCAAGACCATCTTTTCCTTGTAGTCGGCGCCAGCATTGATACCAACGTGTTCGTCAGATCCGTAGACGAGAGTCCTGCCGTCAGTGGCTGTTAAAAAGTAAGCATGGCCAAGCATGGCCTGTTGATAATCTTTAAGAATGAACATATCACCGACAACAGAGTCGTGAATGCGGGCGAAGTAGATAGGTGACTTCAGACTATTAAGGTAGATGCTGCGATCGAAATTTTCGAGGCTAAACCATGATTGTTCAGTATCGTCAACAACAGGAAATAGCTTCTTCTGCCAGCCGCGGTTATCTCCCGAGCGAATTTCATCTTCCAGGTAGGACCGCCGAAGTACGCTAACATTTAACTGGCCACGGCCATATTCTTCAACTAGATCGTTAAACACGGTGTGATACATAAAGGTATCGAGAAGAAAGAAGTCGGTGATGTCCATTCGTTCACGGTAGGCATTGGCAATATCAACCTTAGAAGTAGCCATTTCACCATAAACATATAACTTTTTCTCGGTGAGCCATTCGCCGTCAACCTGCTGATTGTCAGCCGTAAGGCGTTCTCCTAAACGCTCGATCAGTTCAGCGAAATATGTGTCTGGAATATGCTTGACCGCATCCAGTCGGAAGCCATCGATACCAAGACGTAGCATTTTTTCTAGTAGGTCTACATGAGATTCGATTACGAAGTTATGAGAGGTGTTAAGAGACGGAAGTCCTGGATACCATTTGATAAGTACTTTTTCACTGTTATCCCATTCATTTTCGTAGATCGGGTGGCTATCTGCTGTGAGTTCGAAGTAGTAGTTACGAACGATCAAAGCGCTGTTACCAAACAACTGTGTCCAAGACTTGGCAAATGCTTCATTGAATCGACATTCTTGGTATTCGTTTGCATCAGTGCTGCAGTAGAGGTTGCCATTGATTTCCCTAATATCTGTTCCTTTACTTGCGGCGAGGCGCTTAAGGTCATAGTAAAGCCATGGTAGCTCTTGCCGAACAAAAAGTGCTTCCAACGAGCGTCTGGATCTTAGGTTGTACGGGCTCACTCGGGGAAGCCCTTGTTGCGCAACAAAATCATCGAAACGACGGCTGAGAGCCCGTTCGGGGGAAAGGAAGAAATCTATCTCATCAATGAAGCTTGTCGCTGCTAAAAAGTTAAATTCAAGACGGTCTAAAAAGAGATCATAGTTGATAAAGTGTTCTGGCTTGTATAAGTCATTATAGTGAAGGACATCATCAACCCCCAGACGCAATGGATCAGCCATATGATTCAGGATAGTGTCAGCAATCACGCGTATACCCCGAGCGTGCGCCTCCCTAATGAGTTGACGGAGCTCATCCTCACGACCATATTTGCTATTAAAACTACGATGGTCAATAGGCTGGTAAGCCTCCCACCAGATGCCGTATTTATCTAATGATCGTTGCGGGGGCGATATTTGAATCATCGAGTATCCTGCCTCATGAATTTGAGGCAGGTTTTCTAAGATGTATTCGTAGCTCATGTTGAAGGCTTGTAAAATGATGTCAGGGTTTTTGGGCGGATTGCTGGTTGTTTGAGCCTTGATCGCAGCCAAGTGTGTCCAGTCGATGCTACGATCTACACCGTAGAGCGTTTTAATCTCTGCAACACCTTCCTTTTCTACGATAGCTGAATTATTAATCTGGTCCTTCAGGCCTATGTTCACTTTTTGAGGAATACTTTTAGGGGCGGTCTCTCCTAAGACGAAGGATCGACTAGCATCTCGAAAGCCGAATGCTTTGGGAACACTGGGGTTTGGTGTTGGTACTGCTTGATTACCTTCACAAGCACTTTGGTTGACGCAAAGCTCGGCGTTTTGCGGGCTCACTTTTTCTGATTCTTCATTGCTACAGTTGCTAAACAAGGGCACAAGTAGGGCAGGTAAGAGCCTCATTATCATCTTCACTACAGTCTCCTTAATCAAAATGTAAGTGTTCGAGAGATCCTTGCATATCTCGTAAATTAACGAATAAATCAAACTCAACTTTTCTGTTAATAGTCCATAAATTGCGACAGATATCTCTATTTATGGTCATAATCAAAGTTACACCGAAGTTAGCCTCACCACGTATAAACACGAAAATGTTGTAAAAAAACTATATTTGTCGCTCTTAGGCAAAAGGTTTTTCGGGATAGATGCAAGTATTTTTTTGAGGCTTAACGGAAAACTCTGTCAGCGAATATCACGAAACTAAGATACTTTGCAGCTGTTCTAGGCAATTTTGAAGGACCCCTGCGCTCCGGCTTCCTCGATAGAATAGACACTATCATCGCCAACTAATCGAGGTTGATATGAGTTATACAAGTGGCATGCAAGCCTTTGTTTGGCTTGTGATAGCTTTATTTCTTCCACTAAAATCTTTAAGCGCTGGCTCAACAATAAGAACATGGTGGCATTCGCAATCAGTGCAAACCAAAGGCCCTATAAGCCTTTGGCAAGTTCGTAGTTCTTCAGAATACGAGGTTTTTGTTCGCCCTACAAATCCAAGTGATAGCAAAGGTCAGCCATCCTTTGTTTATAAAAGCATCCCACGGAACGGTGAGCAGCAGCTCCCATATGGTGATCAAGATGGGGCAGAGTTTGCTGTAAGTACGAATCTGTCGATGAATTGGACAAGCTTTCAATACAGTGCCGACGTATTTGTAGACATAAGGAGACAGAAGCCTATTAGCCCTACGAGCCTAGTGTCAATCAAACCGTCGTTCCTAAATTTAAGCTATGAACAGATTGACTCTCATACGGTACGGGTTCGAGTTCCTTATCGAAGGATGGGCTATCGTATATCCATAGAGTTCGATGACGACCTCTACTGGAGCTACAGCGACCCATCGTTTCATGGTGGACTCCTCAATACCGCGGGGGTGGGGGCAAGGATTCACCAAGAGCCTCGGAATGCCTTGCTCATCTTCGCCGAGGATCTCGATAGTTTTCCTGCTGCCGATGATGTCGCTAAGAACAGTGAAACATATTTTCCCTTGCCTGGATTGATAGAGCCAGAACTGTGGCAGGGCTATCGAAAGATTGTCTTTCGGACTGGGGTTTACTATCTTGCCCCCCAGAGCCATGCTTTCTTACCCCCCTCTGTGACTGAGCTATATTTGGAAGGAGGAGCATATGTAAAAGGCTCTTTCGAATTTCAAGGTCGCGAGCAATCCTATAGTGTGTCAGGGCTAGGAGTGATTTCAGGTGAGATATACCCCTATGAGGCTGACCGTAAAAATCAATATCAACGCAGCAATCAGGGGCAGTGCCACGGGGATTGCATTAAACTTCTACAGTTTTTTTCGAGTAAGAAGCCGCAGCAGCTCCGCCTCGAAGGCATTACGCTAGCAAACCCACCGTATCACAGCTTCGTCGTCTATGGAGATTCAACGAGCTTTGCTATGACGGTGAGTCGTTTCAAGCAGGTGGGTGCTTGGTATTGGCAAACGGATGGGCTTGAGCTCCTCGATGGCAGTTCGATGAGGCATAGCTTCTTTCACTCTAATGACGATGTTATCAAGCTCTATCATAGCAACTTGCGAATCAGTGATATTGTTGTGTGGAAGGCAGAAAATGGGCCGGTTATACAAATGGGCTGGGTACCACGGGCGATTCGTAACATTAAGGTTAATGGCATTTATGTCATCCACAATCGCATGTATTGGAACGATCAGAAACACAACCATTGCCTCATCAATAGTGCCAGACACTATCTGGACAGTGGGTCTGACAACCTTGCCGATAGCAGCAAGACGATCTCTGATGTGACGATCGATGGAGTTATCGCTGAGGGCCTTCAGCTTTGTGCTTTGCGTCTTTATTTATTGGGTAACCTTGAATCGCTAACTATTAAAAATCTGTTCGTCGATGCCTGGAACGACTTACTTTATACGTCGCAACTCAGCTTACTAATGCCAATGACTAACCCAGAGGGGGAGACTGTCCGTATTGGAAGCCCAATGCAACCTATCGGTTTGCAATTAAGGAATTACTGGGTGGCTGGACAAAGAGTGTCTCTAGAAAGAGACAATTGGCGATATTTCCAGATTGGTCGCCTTGCGTTCCAAACTGAGCTAAGCCCCTATTGGTATCTTGATTAAGTTCCTCCTTGATAGTTGCCTAAGCTCCGGGCGTAGAACCGCCCGGACTCACTTAGACTCGTCCAGGCAACTTGCTAATGCTTGAAAACAGCTATCTCGCTAAGATTTGTGTAGTAGCGAAGGCCAAGGTGCTGGTTGGCGGGATCTTTTTCCAAGCCTCCTGCCTGACCAACAATTCGTAGGCCTTTGGTCTTGATCAGTGGAAATCTAAGCCAGTGGTCGACAAACTGTCCTTTTAGCCATGGGCTATTGTCGAAGTTGATAGGGGTTAACCACTGAACCCCTGGAACAGAAAGCCACTGGCCTTTGGCGCCGAGGTACTGGAGGTCGAAACTGGTGAACCAGCCGCCCCACTCCTGAATGCGACCATAGCGGAACATGAAGCTACCGATTTCTTGAGACTGATCCCAGCGCAGCTCATAGATATCCGTTTTGGGAGACTCTTGGCGATTCGTTGAGTAAAATGTGTTCCATAACTTACCATCTCGCAAAATATCAATATCTTGGCCTGGGTTTTCTAGGTCATTTTCACTGATGCTTAGGCTAGAAGCTAGCGGTGCAAGGTTGTGGCTGTGAACCTCGATCTGATAATCCCTTTGGGCAGCTTGCTTGCCCTGTCGCGCCTCTAAGGTAAATTGAAAGTGACCCAATTGCGTAGGGGTCCCTAGCAAACGTCCTTGTTCAAATCGTAAGCCAGCAGGCAGCTGACCTCGAATCAAATAACTTGGGGTATTTTCTAGATGAGTGGCGATAGCCTTGGAAAACTCTTTGAATGCCTCCACGTGAATAGGTGGCACCGCTGGTAACTCAAGAGGAGGTATGAATCGTGCTCCTGGGTTGATTTCCAGATACCGCTGACCCTTTTCTTGAATGATGCGACCGCCACTCTTCTGTATAACTTTAAGTCCCTGCTGGGCTGTTCTTAGGGCCATGTCGCTAATCGTAGCGTCTGGTAAATCGTAGCGACTGATATTTACATACTGGTCATTGAATGGCTGAGACCAGATCTGCTCCCCTAAGGGGTAAAGTAGCTCTTGGGGAATCCCCTTGAGGCCGTGGATAATTCCCAGCAATCCGCTCATCGTTGCAGCTTGATTATCGGCATCGAAACCCATGCCGCTGGCATAGTCTAGGGTTTTTTGGAAGTCTCCCTGACCATAAAGGAGGGCTAAAATCCCGCAGGCTCCATTGAGATTGGCATCCAGAGCAGCCCAGGATTCAGGGTTGTAGTCGAAATTTTTATAGTAGCGATCTGCAATGCGACGCCGGGCTTCTTGCCAATCTTCAGGATACTGGCGGTAAAGCTGCTTAGCATATTCTACCGTTTCACGAAAGCGGCTGTTTCCAGGCAGAGCTTGCAAGCCTATTTCGATGAGTTGATTGACGTCGTCTTCAAAGAAGGCTGCGGCATACATGGCACCATAGTGAATTGTAGGTTCAATTCCAAATCTGTCATTGGTTATCCGTGCGGCCCAGGCCGATTTTTGGCTAGCGTAGGTTATCATCCCAGGAGACGTAACAGCCCATATCTCATTGATCAATTGTGGGTCGATCTGGAACCATTCGCTATTGAGTTGCTCTGAGCCTGTAAGAGGCGGGTGGTAACCGATTTTCATCAGATTGAGAGCCATCCGATTCGCAGCCCAAACTTTCTCTCGAATGTGGTAGGTCCAAAACTTACTGAGGTCCTCATAGCGAGGGGTGGTGCCGTGCTTTTCCATAGCAAGGAGGTATATGTATTCAATGTCGGTGTCATCATCGGAGAATGCACCGTTGTAGCGTCGTACTCGTTCTAGGCTGGAACCATAACCGTATGGAAACTGGTCTGGGCCCGGTTCATCGATGAAAGCAAACTCGTAACTCAAGCCGTAGATGTTGCCAACAATTTGCCCCAGCCATGAGGCTAGTACCTTCTCCTGGTACTCTGCTTCCGAGATTCTGAGAGATGACGTTTCCTTAGAAGTGGCTTGCACCGATGGTGAAAGCCAGCTGAGCACACTTGCTGTGATACAGCTATACCAAAAATATTTCATATTAACCCCATGTCTGATGTTTCAGATAGGGCTCAAGCTAGCAAATATTGACGATGCCTCAACCTGGATTGTGGATCCCTAAAACTCAATGGCACATATTTTGCTCTATAGTGAAAGCTGAGTTGTTAAAATTATTTTATTTTAAGGGGAAGGAATTCACTACGAGCTTGCTAACGGGCCACAGGAAAGACCTTGCTTACATTCTGCTATAACCTTACCCATGGGAAGTGAATAAATCTTAACCCAAACTGTTCTCGTACCGCGGTCCCCCATCACGTTCGGTCAGATAATTGTGATATAACTCCTTAGCAAGATTTAAGAAGAGCAGATACTATCGATGGAGGGGATTCCAATGAATCAAGGACATATGGTTATTTCAAGGCCGCGATTTCAGTTTACCAAAACTTTGGATCACTACTACTCCTTTAAAAACGATCCCTTGGGATTTACCTCGGATATCTATCAGAAGTGGGGCGAGTTTTTTCGGTTCAAGATATTTCACAAGAGTTATGTTGTCACATCATCGCCTGAAATAGTCGATCAAGTCCTTGTGTCTAAGGACGCATGTTACAAACGTTATAATCGCAATCTAAAGCCATTGATTGGCAACGCAATGCTAGCTGCCGATGATGACGATTGGAAAAAAAAGAGGCGCTTGTCACAACCATTTTTTCACCCTAAAGAGATCTCTAAAACCCGAGAACTCATGGCTGAACAGATAGACCGGGCAGTGCTGGAGTGGGCCAAGGACCATGATGGCCATCGCTGGTCGGTTGCAAAACTCATGCAGAGGCTGACCTTGGCGGTTGTTTCTAAAGTCTTTCTCAAACAAGATGTTTGGACATTGAGTCCCCGGGTATTAGAAGCCTTAGATAATCTATTTGAGTTGGTTAAAGCCCGTGTAACCAACCCTTTGGCAACTCCACTTTGGGTTCCCACTCCAAGCAACGTAGCATTCAAAAGAGAGATGGGACTCCTCTATGGAGTGATCGACGGAATGGTAGAGGACAAGCCGGGAAGTGATGATGAATCGATTCTTATTGATCGCTTGATTCATGCCGTTGATGAAGAGAGTGGTTATCGATTGTCCTCTCAAGATGTTCGCGACGAAGTGATACAATACTTCCTTGCCGGTCATGAAACCACTGCAAACCTACTAGCCTTTACCCTTGATTTCTTAGCTCAATCTCCCGAGGTTCAGCAAAACTTGAGAGAGGAGCTTCTCAGTCTTGAGGATGACTTTCCGACTATGAAAGACTTACCCCGCTTGAAGCTTCTGTCGTGGACTATCCAAGAGGCTTTAAGGCTTAGGCCCAGCGCTTGGTTTCTGACTCGCATGGCGACCTCGGACCATCAATTACTCTGCGGAACTAAAAGCTATCCCATCTATCAAAACGATCTTGTGATCATGTCGGTGTGGAACATTCACCATCGGCCTGACTTGTGGCCAGAGCCCGATCAATTCAAGCCAGAGAGAATGGCTCATGCTAAAGACTTCGCAAAGCATGCTTACATGCCGTTTGGGGCTGGTAAAACAAGTTGTATTGGCAATAACTTCGCTATCTATGAGGCATCTCTTATCCTGAGCAAACTTCTGCGAAACTTTAAGTTTGAGGCGATCCATTCGGGCCCTGTGCCCTATGAAGGGGGAATCACCCTTCGGCCTAAAGGCGATGTTCAATTGAAAGTCAGCCAGTTAAGCTAGGCTCAGATCATCTAGTCACCGACGGCATTGGCCGCTGTTTGTTGCAATGTGCAGGAAGGCATGACTATTCCTCGAACTCCAAAGCTGGGTTTGATAAGCTATAGGTCGTAATAATCTCTTCGCGGAGCTGCGGCGCAATGTCTTCCATCATTGAAATAGAAAATTTATCAAAGTCCTATCAAAATGGCTTCCAAGCCCTTAAAAAGGTGAATCTTAATATTAAGCAGGGTGAAATCTTTGCTCTTCTTGGGCCTAATGGCGCAGGTAAAACCACGTTAATCAGTATCATCTGTGGCATTGTCAATGCCACAGACGGTACCGTTCGGGTCGGCGGTCATCATATCGCCGAGCGATACAAAGAAGCTCGCAGACTGATTGGCCTGGTTCCTCAGGAGTTGACTGCTGATGCCTTTGAAACCGTTTGGAACACCGTTCGATTTTCCCGCGGCTTATTTGGCAAGAAGAAAGACGATAACTTGATTACCCAAATCCTTAAAGATCTGTCACTTTGGGATAAACGTGACTCAAAATTAATGATGCTATCTGGGGGGATGAAGCGGCGGGTCATGATTGCCAAGGCCTTGTCTCATGAGCCTAGGGTGCTTTTTCTGGACGAGCCTACGGCCGGGGTCGACGTGGAGCTACGGAAATCCATGTGGGAGCTGGTTAGGAAGCTGCGTGAGCAAGGTGTAACTATAATTCTAACCACTCATTACATCGAAGAAGCCGAGGAAATGGCCGATCGCATCGGTGTGATTCGTGAAGGTGAGCTTATACTGACAGAGGAAAAACATGCCCTGATGAGCAAGCTTGGAGCAAAACAGTTGACCTTCTCACTGGTTAAACCTTTATCTGAAATTCCCTCATCTCTTTCAACTTACGACCTAAGCCATGGAAGCGATGATCAAAGCCTGGTTTTTTCTTACGATCAGAGCTTAGATGACAATAAGATTCCCGAGCTACTTACGGACCTACAGAATGAGGGGATTCGCTTCAAAGACTTGAACACGAAACAGAGTTCCCTAGAAGAGATTTTTGTAGGACTTGTACAAGATAGAAAACAGGCGGAGAAACGGATATGAACTTTCAATCCATCGGTGCTATCTATAAATTTGAAATGGCAAGGACCTGGCGAACCATCGGCCAGAGTATTGCGTCCCCTGTAATATCAACAGCCCTCTACTTCATCGTGTTTGGCTCAGCCATTGGCTCGCGGATTGATAGCATTGAAGGCGTGAGTTATGGCTCGTTCATTGTTCCCGGTCTGATTATGCTCTCTGTCTTAACCCAAAGTATCTCGAATGCTTCATTTGGAATCTACTTTCCCCGTTTCAGCGGCACGATTTACGAGATTCTTTCAGCACCGGTTTCCTATGTGGATATAGTGATAGGCTATGTTGGAGCGGCTGCCAGCAAATCGATTATTCTTGGGCTTATCATTCTAGCGACTGCTGGTTTCTTTGTGCCCCTAGAGGTGAAGCACCCCTTCGTCATGTTGCTTTTTCTATTTCTAACAGCTTTCACTTTCAGTTTGTTTGGCTTTATTATTGGTATCTGGGCCGATGGGTTCGAAAAGTTGCAGATTATTCCTCTTCTGATCATCACGCCCTTAGCGTTCCTAGGAGGAAGCTTTTACTCGATCAATATGTTGCCGCCCTTGTGGCAGAAGCTATCCATGTTGAATCCAGTGGTCTATCTGATCAGTGGTTTTCGCTGGAGTTTCTATGAGAAAGCCGATGTTTCGCTGGAAGTGTCGCTCGGGATGGTGGCTGCGATTCTCACTGTATGTATCTTATTCGTGTCTTGGATTTTCAAGACGGGGTATCGCCTTAAGTCCTAGGGGCTGTTGGCGTTTCGAAGACAGGTAGCTGGCTAGGCTCGAAGTTTTGGTTTCATGACCTACAAGTAGAGCCATCAGCAAATACCCAGAGACAATGACCAAGCCTCCCCATAGCATATAGCTTTCGCTGCAACGATCATTTCCCATGACTGGTTGCTTCATTTGTCGAAACCCTCGCACGTTCGCTGTTTATTTCCCCTCCTTATCGTTAATATATGGCAATTCTTTGATCCATGAATGTTAAAGCACTGATATAGAAAGGCTTAAGAGATCACATAAATTCATCGCTGCCCATGAGGGTGAGTGAGTAAGACTCAATATCAGCTACTTAGCTTGGGTTAGCTGGGCCGGCGCATGGAAATAAACAGCTAAAAATACTAAAGTTTTCGAGCTTTATGCCGATAAGAGCGAATTGCTGCACGACGACGAAGGATTGACACCATGACCAAGGCCATTCAACTCGCTATTTTAAGTTTTTTTTGGGGAGCATGCACGAGCCAAGCTCCACAGTACCGCCAGCCAGTTAATAATCAAGACGTGAGTCAGGATACTCAGGGATCGGCAACCCCTGTTCCAGATGAAGAGGTCGAAGAGACCTTACCTGAGGATGAGGTGGATCAGGTTTTAGGGGAACAGATCGAACAAGGTAATCTGATGGTTCAGTGGATTCATGGCTCTGCGGACTGCAACGCCGATGCTAATCCAGCAATTCAAGTTCACCAGTATAGTAAGACGGTCTATATTCTGAGGCAAAATAAGTGTACTAACTTTGAGGCACCGTTCATCTACTTAATTTTGGGAGAGAGTAAAGCTCTTTTGCTCGATTCAGGGGCCACTGCCAACGCTCAGACATTTCCTATTCAGACAATGGTTTCAAATATCATGAACCAACACTATGGCCCCCAAATCGGCAATGTGGAACTTATTGTCGCTCATAGTCACGCCCACGGCGATCACACCGCTGGGGATGGTCAGTTTCAGGGCCAGGATAGAACAACAGTTGTGGGAGTTTCCCAGGCAGCTGTGGCAGAGTTCTTCGGTATCGCGGATTGGCCTAATCAGATTGTCACCTACGACCTCGGCAATCGTCCGCTGTCGATCGTTGCAATTCCAGGTCATGAAGATGCCCATATAGCAGTCTATGATCCAAAAACGGCATTAGTTTTAACGGGGGATTCCCTCTACCCAGGACGGTTGTATATCAATCAATGGGAAACTTATCGGACTAGCATCACAAGGATGACAAATTTCTTTGCTGACAAAGAGGTTCGCTACGTTCTTGGTGCTCATATTGAAATGTCCAATACTCCGGGGCAGGATTATCCGATTCGAACAACGTTTCAACCGGATGAACATCCATTGCAGCTTTCGATTGATACCGTTAAGGAGTTGAATACCGAGCTGCAGGGGATTGGTCCAAACCCTATGAGAAAGGTGAATGATAGTTTTATCATCACCCCTCTTTAGCAGGCCCTAAGATATTGTTGCGATGAACTGCTCCGCCTCACGGGTGGAGTTGTCAATATCGCGGCTCAGGGACTTGATCTCTTTTTCGATTTGTTTAAATTCGGTACGGAAAGTTCCAAGGGCCTTGGCGTTGAGGCTGTGCTTTAAAAACATAACCTGATCCTTAAATTTACTGAGGACAGGGTCCAGGTTTTTTTCTACCGTTCGCATAGAGGTTAGCATCGTTGCGAACTTACTTTTAGTTTGCCGCAACTTACTGAGGCTATCATTGCGGTAGCGTTGATTTGAAAACTCCTGCGCCTCTTGATTCCATTCATTAAACAGATCTTCGGCGATGGATTCGACCTTATCGATTCGCTCGCTTAGATTCTCTGCCTTGGCCTTAGCAGCTTCATAATCACTCGATAAACGGTCGTAGGTGTCTTCGAGAGCGCCGGCTTCGAACTTGTATTCAGTGCGAATCCTAGTCAAAGTGTCTTTGAATTGTTCGTTCACATCTTCCTGATCATCCTTGGCATTTTCGATATTGTCTTTAAGTAAATCGCGCTTTTCCTTGCCGAAAGTTTCCCAGAAGTTGTAGTAGACAGTTGAACAAGATGACGTAAAACTGAAAACAATGGCAAGTAGTGTGAGTCGATACAACATAGATAAACCTCCAGTTCCGTAGTTACGATCCTGGAGCTTAGCTGAGCTGGAGCTGTAAAACCACGGAATTTTCAGTTTTGCAAGTCGCGGGACTTCTAGGAAGCCAAAGGGCGTTTGGTAAAAAAGCAGTTGAGTCAGGATACAAACATCCTGTTTACGCAAGCAAATTGCTGAAAATCACTGACTCAACCACCTCATTGGAAATGGGTCTTTACCAGTTTTTAGCGGATACTTTCGCTCTTTCAGGCACATTGCTGGCCAAGACCTCAACTCCAACGGCTAGAAAATCTTCAAAGCTGTAATCTCGGCCACGATCCGCTGTATTAAATGTGCCGGCGATAGGGCTGATATCGTAACCTTGGAGACTTGCCACCAAGTCTTGATCTGGAAATCCTACACCAACCCATACGGTGGGCATAGCTGCCCGTAAAGTAGGAGGCAGGCTTATGAGTTCACTTTCAGAGCTCAGGGAGCCAGAAATAACAAGGTCCGCTCCCAACTTATGAACATCCAAGGCTTGCTTTGTGCCATAAGTGATGATGGTTACCGTACCCCGGGCTTTGATGGTTTGAACTAGCGTGACAACCTCTTCGTAGAGATCACCTTTGATATCCAGGGTCAAAATCGCCTTGCCCTTGGTCCAATCAATCGCTGTTTCTAAACTTGGGATGGTCTCCTTGGTGATAGTGTTATCCCAACTGCGTAAGTAGCAGCTCGATAGATCCGCAAATCGATAGAGCGAAACCTGCCCCTTGCATGTGGTGGTTCGGCTCAAATCGCTATCATGCAACAATACCAGTACATTGTCGCGAGTTTTTCTAACATCAACTTCGATGATACGGACTCCTTGAGCAACTGTAGCTTTTAAGGCTAAAAGGGAGTTTTCTGGAATATCGTCGCGAAGGCCACCGCGGTGAGCTGATACGAACGGGCCCTGTTGAGAGCTTGGCCTGAGGTACTTGCCTAGTGCGTATGGGTCGTCTTCAGGGGGTAGACTAGAGCCCTGGGGCTGAGCCTGAAGAACACCGAAAATCTGGAGCGTTGCAATCAATGAAAGACTCAAATGGCGAATCGTCACGAACCTCATGATAACCTCGTGATAGGGATTAAACGATATAGTCATATTATAGCGATCACAAACAGTGATCGTTTCAACAAAGTTTTTAAGCCGCAAGCCGGTTCATGGCGAACTTCAGCAGTGGATTTAGTCTTGGGCGATTTCAAGAATTCTAGCAGTTATTCACAGTAGACTCTCATAAAATTATGTGAAATCTTTCCGCGGAGCTTTTGGCTGACATTTACAAAATGTACTTCATAAAAAGTGTTTTGCTAGAATGCAAGGAGGGCTTCAGAAGAACTAAAAAAGCCAGTCCAAAGACAGGCTCTTTTAGTTCGGTGCAAGGAAATAAGTCTTGTGTTTAGTTTTCATTTAAGGCTGTAGCAATGGCTTCCACTTCGTCATCGCTCAAAGATATACCTGACATTTGCGGTACATTGCTAATGGCTAGTTTGATAGCTTCTGAGCTTCGACCTTTCTTTGTAGAATCCGCAAGAATTCCGTGGCAAGCAGAACAGCGTTGAGCGTAAAGTTCTTGGCCTAGCTTAAGCGTCGCGTCTTCATCCCCACCAAGACCTGCTCCAGGATTGGCTGGAGTTTCTGGAGTAGCGGGGGTATCATCTGAACCCCCTGAATCACCGCCACAGGCTGTAAATAGAACAAGGCTTGAGATCATCAATAACCGTTTCATCGTCTTCTCCTTTTTATTAAATGGAAGCTAAGTCTGAAGCCGGGTCTAAGGACTTCAGCCTCTAGTTGACTAGCAAAACCTTGAGTCAATGCCTAGCGTCCTTGCACACGACTAGGTAATTAAACTATGGCTAGTGTTTATGGAAGGAGGAAGCGCAACTAGCTAGCTAAGTTATTTCAGTTAGATATCAAAATAGGTGAGTAATTTAGGGGCGACCAAACCGTAGGCTTGGTGCGACAAAAAGATAATTTAGAATATCTAAACGATTACCACCCACCTACAGCTTGCCAGCCTTGGGAAATCTCACGATCAGTAATTCCACAGCCACCGTCGTTACCACTGCTCTGGTTGCGAGGTACTTTAATATCTTGAACGGATGGTAGCTCTTGTCTAACAGCATTGATGTTGGTCCACGAGTCATCCCAGAATATTACCCGAGCCTGATCAGCAGGATCGTATGGATTCAAACCGTAGTGTCTCATAATTCGGCGGATGCCTTCAGGCTTGGATATTCCTGGGTTCATGTGATAAGGGCAGGTCGGGCAATTCCAGTTTCCCCAGTTATCCACTTGGGGGTAAGCCCCAGAATAAGTCCACTCAGGAAATTGTGATTCATAGACCATAGGAAGGACCTTGTCTTCCCAGCTAGCTCCCAGTGGCGAGTGGCTTGCGATTCCAATATGAGCGTTATTATAGACACATTTTGCGACGGCTTGTCTCGCGCTGAGACCTAGGCATTGATCGTACCAGTTATAGGTAGGGTTCTTGTTATAACGACAGTTGAATTCAGAGCGGCCCTGGGTAGCACCACATTTGTTGCTAGAAAGGGTCAAATCGTAGTCAAAAATACAAAGTATCTTATTGCTGCGTGTGCTTTGTAGATCTGACTGGCTTTGTCTCTCAGCCTCAAGGCCACAGCTAGAAATGATCGCCGAAATGATAATTGTTGCCATTAGTAACATGTTTCCCATAAACACACTCCATTAATTTGTTTTACTTCAAATAATCACCTTTAGGGAAAAGCTAATTAAAGCTACCGTAAAACTTACATCAGATCTGAAAGGTGAAATTTTATCACTCGCTATTCAATTCAGTTTTGGTCTCCTGGATAAACCGTTCAGTCAGACAAGCTGCGAGTGTTCCAGACGTCAACAGCCCCTAAGAGAGAATTCGATTTAAATGATTTCAATGGTTCATCCTTAAGCTACCGTAAAGCCACAGAAATAGTACCCCTCCCTTAGTTCCAATAGGTGATCGACCGATAAGGGAAAGACGAAGGATGTGAGGTGTTATGAAAGTAAGAATGTTATTACTAGCCCTATGGGCTAGTGTTATTGCCTGTAAGAAAAGTGATGGTGATGCTGAAGATGAAAGTCATAGTGAAGTTGCAAGCGTTGAAACTACCAATGTAAATCCTGAAGAAGGGACGGAGGATCTATCGTCTCAGGCCGAGGAAGCGCCACCCTCATCGAGCATTAAAGCCGTTGAGCCAGGCTCAAGTGTTGCCGTCGCTGTCAGCTACACGAGCCCATCAAACTTTCTTCCTCCTACGGCGGGAAGCTACGGTTTAGGTGCGCGCCTTGTGTTCCAATTTATTTTCAACGAGCCTATTACGGTTTCCGGTACACCAATGCTTTCGGTGCAGGTGGGGACGAAGCAAGGACAGGCTATCTTAGATAGCCACGGTGAGAAGTCACTTGAGTTTATCTATACAACTGAGCTAGGCGACATGGATAGCGATGGACTGGAGCTTCGCGGCTTGGATTACTCCAATGGCGAGATCCATTCTCTTGAAGACAGCCTCGTCGATCCAGAGTTAGATGGTCTCACATCCCAACTAGCAGGTGTTTTGGTTGATACGAGTCAAGCAGCTCCAAGTCAAGTTACTGGGTTAACGGTTGCCCCTGCTTTAGTCGAAAGTTCGATTTCCGTCACCTGGACGGTTCCAAGTGGCAATGGTAGCACCATTAAAAGCTATCTAGTCCAATATCGAAGAAGTGGAAGTTCGGTCTGGTCGGCAACATCAACAAACCACAATAGTTTTACTCTCGAATCTCTGGAAGCAGGGGTTAGCTATGACATTCGCGTGGCCGCTAACAACGATCGACTGGGGCAGTTCTCGGCAGTTGCATCAGCTCAAACATTTCATATTCTCAGTTTAAACCCCATTGCTTGGCTGGATGCTACCGATCCCTTTGGAGATGGCTTGCCACCAAATCATGGTGACTTGCTCGCATCTTGGCATGATAAGACTGGCAAGGCTGGAGCTGCAGAGGAGGTCGAGCTGGATCGGCAACCAGAATATCAGACCGACGTCCAGAACGGTTTACCAGCAGTGCGCTTCGACAATAAGGATCGCGGTCTTGAAGGAACCTTTACCCGAACTGAAGGTAGCGATCTGACGATTGCAATTGTCGGTCAGTTTGATGACGGTGTTAGTGATCGCTGTCTGTTTGAATTCCGTAATGGTAGTGGAAATGCCAGGGCATTTTTTATCGACAGGCGCTATGCTGCCAATACCTTCTACGATCCCACGCTTACCAAGGGTTCATTTAAACTTTGGTTGATCGAAAACAAGGGGGCTCAGGCTAAGGTTCGCGAGGACGAAACGATCCTGTACGATGGTGCGCTCTACTTTAATACAGATTTTATCGGCGAAGGACAGTATGTGCTTGGCGATGATACCACTGGCAGTAATCGGCTAGTTGGCTATATTGGCGAGATCTTAATCTTCGACAAAGAACTTTCAAGCAGCGAACTAGACACCCTTCGCGCTTATCTTAAAAGTAAATGGGGACTTTAGATTTTAGGCTCTCATGCAGCTTATCAAGGGCCGATCCTAGATTGGGTCTGCCCCCTCACTTCCGCTATGAACATTTGGTCAAAGCCATCATGTCTCTAACCCAAACTGAAGCAAATTGAGGCTCGTCAAATTTTTCCTAGAGCTTTCCATGTAGATATAGAAGACTAGGGGCGTCGATCCCAATCTTTCACAAGGAGTCGCTCTTGCTGTGCTCGATCCGATGGCTCATCCTTCTAAGCATTCCTTCGATGACAATGGCCCAAAACCAAGACTCATTGACACGATTTCTCGAAGACGTAGCGAAAAAATCCCATGGTATCAAACTTTCGGAAGCCCAAAGGCAGCAGAGGATAGCTGCCAATGAAAGCTTGAGGTCCCCCCTGGAAGGTAGCGGTGACGTAGGAGTGCTGTATCAGACTGCTAGACCGACTCCTGGAGCAAATTTCTCACTTGATTCTAGCCAGAGCACGAGCCTTTCGAGTCGCTACAGCAAGCTTTGGTCAAATGGCTGGCGTACCGGCTTGTCCTACACCCTCACCCAAAGCCATGTGGACGCAGGGACTCGGGGCAGCATCCATAGCTACGTGCCTGATCTGGCGCTGACCGCATCCACGAGCATTTTTCAAGATCTGATGGCGGATCGTTATAGATACTTGGAGAAAAAGTTGAAACAAACTAGGGATGTCATCGACGTAGAATCACGGCTTGCCAAGAAGCAGCAATTGGTTCAAGCCTTGCTTTTGCTAGCGTCGATTCTAGAGATCGAGGATGAGATGATCTTACAACAGAGAATCTGTCGGGAAGTCAGCAGGCAGACGCGGCTCCTCAAAATGAAAGATCAACGAGGTACAGTGAATCGACGAGATTATCTCTTAAGCCAAAAAGAACTGATAGGCTGTAAAAGTCTTATCAAAAGCCTAGAGAAGAATTCTTTTAGCTTAAAAGAAGAGCTGTTCCAAAAGCATGCTGTGCGGTTTGAAGGCCGTAATGAGTTTGATATCAACCGCTTTTACAATGATATCAAGGCAGTCTACAAGGTCTACGACGGCCGAGATCGTCAGGTTAAGATCGAAGAGCAGGAGAGTTTACAAGCTCTGTACAAGCGGAAACGGTTGGGAGAGATCGAACTGGCTGAGTTAGAAGCTCAGAATCGTCCCGATCTTACCTTTTCAATTGGAGTTGGAGTTCAGGGTTACAACGAAGAGTTTGGTGCCAGTCATGAATCCTTTGCCAAAGGCGATCACCCATACGCTGAAGCAGGCTTAACTTATACGTTTCCAGTAGAAAAGCTAGCCAATCGCTCCCAGCTCATCGCAAAACGTTATAGCCAAGAAGCGTTGGATCACGAGATTGAAATAGAGAAGGCAAGCCGTGCTGGTCGCCTCAGAGTGTTGTCGCAAACCTTAGATCGGGACTTTTCTATCTTCGAAGATCGTAAGAAGAGTGTGAACCTTTCAAAGCAGATTCTGAAGGATGCTGAAAAAGACTTTCAGATCGGTCGCCTGGATTTTAATACTCTCACCGAGTTTCAAAAAGGTCTCTTAGAAAGCCAACGGGGGCTTGCTGATATTCGTAGCCAGATTGTGGTTAATACCATTGAGTTTGTCGACTTCTTCCAATTCTTCGACCGCTTCTACTAGGAGATCCCATGAAGTTTTTTACTTGGCTGCACAAGCAGAGCTTGTTCATTCATTACCTGACAATCATTATTGTCATCGTTGGAATCATGGCCCTCTTAGGAATCCAGCGGGAGGCGCGCCCCAATGTGAACTTCAATCGAGTGGCAGTATCAGTCGCCTATCCAGGGGCCTCTCCTAGCGACGTAGAAGAGCTTATCATCGATCCTATCGAGGAAAAAATTGCTGAAGTTGATGGGGTGAAAGAATATCGCTCAGTGTCCTTCTCAGGAGCAGGCGCGATCTCTGTGGAAATCGACGATACCTATCCAGATGTAGATGAGATCATCGATGAGATTCGACGTAAAGTCGGCGAGGTCAAAGGCTTGCCTGATGAGGTGGAAGACCCTTTCGTCACCGAAATTAAGGCAGTCAATATTCCAATCTTACGACTCGCCGTTTATGGTGATCTACCACCTCTTGAAATGAAATATGAGGTTGAGAGGCTCAAAGATTATTTGAGTCGCTTCCCTGGTGTGCAAAATGTTTCCTACACGGGGCTCACAGATCTTCAGCTGAAGATATTGGCAGATCCCCAACGTTTGGCCCAGTACGATATGACTCTTTTAGAAATGATCCAATCTTTGGCAAGTTGGTCCAGGCAGAAGCCAGGAGGGTTGTTTGAGAACGATCAAGAAGCTGCCAACATAACGATTGGCGAGGATTACAATACCATTGAAAAGCTGAGAACTTTCGTACTCCGAGCCAACGACTCGAATCTGGGTGTCTCACTTGCAGAAGTGGCTGATGTCCGGTTTGATACCGAAACTTCGCAGCAGGTTAGTACATTTGAAGGGCAAAATGCAACTCTGATAACGATTGTTAAAAAGCCTAGTGCTGATATTGTAAACACCGTCGAGACCATTAAGAAAAGCCTTGTATCCTATGAGAAAAACCTACCGGCAAGCCTCAAGTACAAGCTCTACACCGACGAATCGGTACGGGTAAGAAGCCAGCTAAAGACAGTTGCTCAAAATGCTGGATTTGGAATGCTTCTGGTTCTAATCGTCCTCATTATCAACTTAGACTGGCGTTCAGCGATGGTGACCTCATTGGGAATACCGGTAGCGATCCTTGGAGGCATCGCCCTGCTCTATTTCCAAGGCGCGACCATGAACACGTTGGTATTGATTGGAATGATAGTGGTTTTAGGGATGCTCGTCGACGATGCGATCGTCGTCTGTGAGAATATCTATTCAAACCTAGAGCGAGGCTTATCTCCTACCCAGGCGGCGATCAAAGGAGTCTCCGAGATTGCGATTCCAGTAGTGGCTACTGTCTTGACCACGATTTTCGCGTTTTCACCGATTCTTCTTATGAAGGGTATTATGGGGCAGTTTATAAGCGTGATCCCACTTACGGTGATTTTAATGCTCATTGTATCTCTCTTCGAGGCTCTGATTATCCTACCAATTCATGCCCATGAGATCATGCGCCCGAAGAAGGCTAAAAAGTCCTTTTTCAAGGGTTTTGAATCAGTGTATCGTCGCTACCTCAATTGGAGTGTCAATCATCGTTGGCTTTCCATTCTAGCTTTGCTTTTAGTCTTTGTCGCCTCAGCGTTTCAAGGAAAAATTCTATTCTCGAAGTTTACGCTTTTTCCAGCTACTGGATTAACAGGTGTAAGTGTTCGGGTAGAAGTCGCTCGAAATACCCCCATCGATCAGACAGCGGGTATGGTGAATGTTCTGAGTCAAAGACTCGAAGCAATATCTGGAGGCGATTTTGAAAGTCTATATGCCAATGTTGGTCAGGTTACAACTGGAGGTGCCGGGGGAAGCCGACAAAATGGCTCTCACCTTGCTGCCATTAGCATAGTATTTACCAGCGATCCAGACTTCATCGATCGAGAGAAGGACGTTCTGGCGAAGATTCGCCAGGTATCTCGTGAATTTGGCCAAGAATTTCAAGCATCGACCACTGTGACAATCTCTCGTCCTGGTCCCCCCGTGGGTAAGCCCATCCAGTTTCAAATCACATCGAGAGATTTCTCGGAAGCTCGCCTGATCGCCGATGAGTTGAAGAAGGGGTTTCAAACTATTCAGGGTGTTCACAGTATAGAAACGGATGCTGATGGTGATACCAAGTCCTACCGAATTAAGATTGATAATAACCTGGCAGTTTCTGAGGGGGTTAATCCCAGCAATATCTCAAGAACGATATTTGCTGCTTCCACAGGTGTCGTAACCAGCGAAATTTTGCGGAACAATGATAAGGTGGAGATCCTTGTCGGGATAAAGGCCTCTGGTGAGGCTACGATCGCTGATATTCTAAAGCTACGGGTTAGAAACAAAGTTGGTCAGGCAGTTCCTATTGCTGTGTTCGCTAAAGCTGTTGTGGAGAAAGGGCCGTCTTCAATACAACGACTTGATGGGGTGAAAACGCTAACTTTATTTGGTGAGGTTGATGAAAAAGTTATTTCCGGTAAGGAAGCAAACGATAAAATTCAGCCAAAACTTTCCCAGATCCGCGATCGCTTTCCAAACGCTAACATTGCCACTGGTGGCGGAGAGAAGGAACGGGTTGATGCCTTGAAAGACACCTTTCGCCTTTACGGTCTTGCGATTATCCTAATCTTTATGGTGATTAGTCTGTCGTTTCAGTCCGTGATCTATCCCTTCTTGGTTTTAATTGCAATTCCATTTGGATTGGTGGGTGTGGTGTGGTCTCTTTCATTACATGATACACCTTTGTCTCTTATGGGCATGGTTGGAGTCGTGGGGCTATCCGGTGTCGTTGTGAATGTAAGCATCATCCTACTAAGTTTTATTCAGCAAGAGTTAAGAGATGGTATGGATCTTAAGGAAGCTGTGATCAATGCCGGTGTAAGGCGTTTGCGACCCATTGTGATCACGACTCTGACGACGCTCATCGGGCTATTGCCAAGTATCTATGGTGTAGGAGGCGTCGATCCATTCGTTCAGCCACTTTCTCTTGTTCTTGGTTGGGGGCTAGCTTTTGCGACAGCACTATCAGTGCTATTTTTACCAAGTTTGATTTCATTTTTTACCATCATTGCACGGAAGGTTAAGGAGAGGTAGGTCGTGCTCCAGCATTATCTCGCCGAAAACAAAAACTGAAGCTTGCAATGCAGGCTTTGTCTAAGCTTTTGCCTGGAATGTGTTCATCTAATTCTTACTATTGTGGACTGTTGGCGTTTGGAGTATAAATAGTTGATATAAAAGGATAAATATAGCCCGATTTTGCTGTTCCTTATTCCGAGCCTTACATTCATCCAGGCAGACCAGATGCCTATCGTCTAAACGTCAATAGTCTCTCGTATTAAAGAGCTGACTCCCTTGCCGTATATTGAATTGTTAAGAAAAATTGTATGGTAATGAATCCAGAAGAGAGAAATTCTAGAGGTAGGTCTAGAAGCTGACACTCTGGGATTCAGCATCAAAGAAATGACTGGCTAGCTAATACAAGTGGGTGGCCTAAGTCATGGCTTGAGATTTCATTTTCCCTTTAAATTACAGCTATCTCAGTTATGAGTGGTTCGAAGGGCGAAAAATGGTGGCCAAAGTTCAACTTCTCTTGTTACGCTGACGATAACGATTCAAATAGAGAAAAAGATTGGTAATGCAAGTGAGTTATCGTGGGTTACTTCCCCTAACCATGGCTGTGGTTAGGCACGAACATAAGCACGACTCATGTCTAGAGGAAACAAATCGTAGTTCCATCAATCAGACATGCGATGAAGAGGTGTTTATGAAGGAAGTTTTAGTTATAGATGATGATATTGATATCATGATTTTGATCTGCGATATTTTAAGTACCAATAATTTCGTTTGCCAGGGGCTTGATAGTCCTCAGCGGGCATTGGAACTAGGATTTGATGCTCTTTCGAAGTTTGATCTCATTTTTACTGACGTAAAGATGCCCGAAGTCGATGGTTTCGAATTTATTCATCACCTTCGCCAGATGGGAGTCGACGCCCCGGTGATTGCGGTAACTGGCCTGCATGATCGCGGCGATTCATTGTTAGACCGGGATGATGGTCGCTTGCGTCAAAAGCCTAATATGATTATTAGCAAGCCATTTCGATTCGAAGATGTGTTGGAGGCACAGCACTATCTTTGATTGCAGTTTTTCTTACTTTTTCCTTGCTGCTTTGAGGCTCCTAAGAGCCTCTGCTACAGCTGCATCATGATCTTCGTTAACTTGATTATCATCAATCAGCCAATCTTCAGCCGGTAGAAAACCAGTCTTTAATCCACGTTTAAAAGGACAAAAAGAGTAAGGGTACTCTTTACTTCCGGTAGTGAGAGGTTTATTGCCCCTCATGAACTTGCCCTGCGTGAGGCCGAAAGATGGCTTGCGACAAGCAACCCAAACAATCTGATCGCCAGCGATATAGTCTTCAATTTCCTTAGATGTTAAGGGTCGTAAAGCCACAGTCATTTCCACTTAATTTGCTATATGGCTATTTTACTGATTTTTCATCCTAACGCCACCTATTGAGACATGTCTGATTAGTTCCTTGACCATCTGCCCGCAGTTCCTTATCCAAGAGTGGCTAAATACAAAATTAAAGGAGAAGACAATGAAGTTCAGTAGAATCATAGCGGCCTGTCTAGGTCTGGGCTTGCCACTAGGTTTTGGATTGAAGGCCTTGATCGCCCAGGACGACGAACCAGCCTACAACGGCTCAGTTTTTAACGAAGTGCTTAGCCAGGCTCGGCAGGGAAAATACGATGATAGGCCTTACCGAAAAGTGACTAGTGCTAGCTTTTTTCGGTTTTTTGAGAATCAGCTGGCGAAGGACTCTGAGCGCACTCTTTCCGATCGCTCAGATATTCTCCCCCCATTTCGAAAGTTGCTTCACCCAAATGGGATTTGCCTCGTAGGAACCTGGAATATCGAAGGGGATAGCCCTTACTCGGGCTACTTTCGTGCTGGTCGTCAAGGCTTGGTCATTGCTCGTGCTTCGGCGGCTCTAACCGCTGTCAAGCAAGGGCAAAAGCGCTCTTTTGGAATGGCTGTAAAGATCTTTCCGAGTCAAGACCCTCAAGATCAAAGCATGCTCAAGACAGCTAACTTCTTCGTCATTGACGATCTCGGTGGAACTTATATCGATCATTTCCGAGATACACCTATGACCAACGACATCAGCAGTGTCAACTTTGGTGTGGATAACGCTGGTCAGCTATTGATCGCTGCGATCGTCACCCCAACATTGCAGGCCTCGGAGACGATCATGGGCAGCAGTCCTTCGGTGAGACAAGTATACCAGGTGGCTGAACTGGGAGAGGCTGATCCTAGTCAAGCGATCACTCCTAAATGGATTCGAATCCAAGGGGAAGCGGGAAGTCGGGAGGATTATAAGGATTTTCGCGATGAGTTGATCATGGCAAACAATGACGGCCGATTGCGCTTCGAGATCGCTGTCACTTCAGACGGAGAACTAGGCGAGGACAAGCCTTTTGAGGTCATCGGTTATATGGAATTTACAGAAAGCTTTGAGTCTGAAGGCTGTGATTCTCGTTTGCATTTCAACCACCCTAGCTGGCGTACTGATCTTACTCATTTCTGATTAGGACTTTTAAGGGAAATTAATCCAGCTAAAGACTTACCTTGACCATTCTTCCGTGGCTCGTTAGCATTTTTTAGAATGCGACAGCCTCGGAATCTAAATGCCTACGATAGCGGATCAATCATGGACGAAGCTTTATCACCTGGGCCTGCTTGGTCTTGCTTTTAGCGCCTATGCCAGTGAAACCCTTGTGATCATCTGGTTCTATTTTTTTGCTGCAATATCCATTCTACTTTGGAGGTTTGGCGAGGGTAGCTGGAATCTAGCCAATGGCGTGACGCTCCTGAGGGCCGCTGTAACTCTAGCAGCGCTGTGTAGTTCGTCGCAAACACTCATGTTTGGATTGCTTGTAGCTTTACTCTTGGATGGCTTAGACGGCTTTATCGCTCGCCGCCTTCGCTGTGAGACCCAGGTCGGCAGCATGTTTGACGTTGAATTGGATTCACTTACAGTCCTTTCAATGACCATGTTGATCGCATGGAGCCAAGAACCTCTGGCTGCTGTTATCTTTCTGGGGCTTTTACGTTCCATTGTGGTTGTGCTGCGCTTTCAACTGTGGCCCGCAGTCCTTCAGGAAAGGCGTAGCAGTGGGGGGCGGCTGGTCTTCTTGTTGAGCTATCTCGTGATTCTGGCGCAAGTTGTAGCTCCCAGCTCAGGCTCAACCTGGGCACTTCTATCTGTGGGGATATTACTTACTTGGTCATTTAGTCTCGACCTGATCTTCTTTATGAGACAGAATAGAAGAATTCAAATCAAAAGTAAGCAGCCAGTGAGGACTTAATGGACTCATGCACGATACGAGCAAAGATTCTAGCAGAACTTATAGAGCAGCATGAGGGATGTTTGAGAGAAGACCGAGAGACTCCTTTTGTAACTCTCAGCTTTGCTCAATCTTTGGATGCCTGCCTATCTGCTGAAAAAGATCAATCGACAAAAATTTCAGATTATGAAGCAGACATCTTAACGCACCAGATCCGTGCCATTCACGATGGAATTCTAGTTGGCATCAATACAATATTAGTTGACGACCCTCAGCTCAATGTGCGGCTGGTCGAGGGGCCGTCCCCCACTGCGGTAGTGCTCGACCCAAACCTGGATACTCCAACTGACAGTCGAATCTTTAAACTTAGATGTAAAACGCCAATCATCTGCTGCGACGAAACTGTGCCTCTGAGTAAGAGGGAAGAGTTTCAGGGGGCAACAGGAGCGAATCTATTGGCCGGTTCATTCTCTGAGCCTTTTTATCTCTATAAGATCATGAGTAAGCTAAAAAATCTGGAGATTAAAACCTTGATGGTAGAGGGTGGAGGCCGTACAATCCATGACTTTCTCCAAAATTCATTGGTCAACTACTTTGTGGTAACCTTGAGTCCAGTGTTTCTAGGTTCGCAGCGATCTGTACGTTACAGCAACTTTAGGGTTTCCTTGTCAGGTGTAATTGATCAGGCTCAATATCAGATTCTAGGGCCAGATTTGATTGTCTATGGTAGATATCAAGATCACCGTGCATCATCAGAGATGGTAGCATGCCCATGAATCAAGGGCTGGCGCGACAAATATACTTTCCTGCACCTTATCAGGCTGGTATTAGAGATGTTCAGCTAGAGCCACTAGAACCCTGGCAAGCAAGAGTCCGCACCCTTTACAGCGGTGTGAGTGCTGGCAGTGAGTTACTTGTCTATCACGGAGGCCTGAACCCAAGTTTGCCACTGGATAAAAGTATCGAAGGCCTTTCCCAGGAAAGCTCGTTTCCTTGTGCCTTTGCATATGCAAACGTCGGTGAGATTGAGGCCGTAGGTTCAGGCCTAGATACAGCCCTGCTAGGCCGCAGGGTTTTCTCATTCACTCCTCACCAAGACTATTTCCATGCAAGAATCGAAGATTGGCAACTTATCCCTAATGAGGTTCCGAGCGAGTTAGCGACGCTGTTTCCCAACCTGGAAACAGCCCTCAGCATTGCTATGGATGCTCAGGTTCAAGTTGGAGAGAAGGTTGCTGTTTTAGGTTTAGGAGTGCTAGGGCAATTGACAAGTCGACTCCTAACTAATCAATGGGGAGTTGAAATTCATGGCTTGGACCGTCATCTGAATCGTTGCGAAATATCCGGATTAGCCAAGACTTTTACCAGTATCTCTGAAATGGATCACGATTATCATGTCCTCGTGGAGCTAAGCGGACAAGCTCAAGTTCTACAGGAAGGGATCGAACACTGTGGAACCCATGGCCGCATAATCGTTGGATCTTGGTACGGTGATCAAGGGCCAGGTCCTATATTAGGTACGAGTTTTCATCGACGACGAATTGATTTAGTTAGCTCTCAGGTAAGCGAAATCAATCCCTTATTTAGTAGCTTTCTAGATAAGAAAAAGCGCTTTGAGATCGTTTGGGATATCCTTCGAAAGCTTGATTTAAGCCCTTTGATCAGCCATCGAATCCCATTTGTTGAGGGTCCAGACACCTATCCATGGCTTTCGAAGCAAGCTGGGTCGAGTTTGCAGGTTTGCTTTGAATATTGATCCCGTTAAGAAAGTCACACGAAGGAGGCTCTATGTATGAAGTAGGCATCAAGCGAGAAGTTATCTGCCAGCATTATTTAATAGGCGGCGACTGGGGACACGAGAATTGTCCTCATTCCCATCACTTTGTCATTGAAATGATTCTTTCGTCACCCAATCTCGACGATCATGGCTACGTTGCGGATATTTCAAAATTGAATGTCGCACTAGAGCGCCTCGTTGATAAATATCGGGATCGACTCTTGAATGACCTTCCAGAATTTGATGGTCTCAATCCAAGCATCGAAAACTTCTCTAGAATAATAGCGTCTGAGCTATTTGAAGATCTGGATCGAAGGCGCTTCTCTCAGGGCATGATCAAAGTCTGGGAAGATGGTCAGTCCTGGGCATCCTACAGAGAGACTTTTATTTGATCTATGAACATTGATATATTGCTACCTCACTTTCATGGAGCCATGACAGGTGGCAACCTCTACAATCGAAAGTTAATTACGTATTTGCGCAAAACTTGTCAGTGGGATATTCGTGAGCACTCAATTCCCCGCGGTCGAATTTTCAAAACGAGGAACTTTGGCAGCTCCGCTGGCATCTTATTAGTTGATAGTATTCTGAATCCACTGATTGACCTTGATAAAGATCAGCGTTGTAGAATTGCTATCTGTCATGGTCCATTAGGGGAAGCTCTTTTAGGGGAAAACTTGTCGCATTACGACTTTTCCGTTTTTCCTGGACATTCCCTAGTTGAAGATCTTCGTAAGCACAGGGGTGAAATCCCAAAGCACCAGGTGATCGCACCAGGTATTGATCATGACTTGTTTCACGGTGTGCCTTTGGACAGGCCGCGAAACCTTTGGGTTTCAGTAGGAAGTGTATTGCCTGAGAAGGGCTATCATATTGTATTGGAGGCGATGAAGAGTCTCCCTGGGCCTTGGTCCTATCATATCATAGGCAACAAAAATCTATGTCCCACCTATGCGGACGAATTGAAAGTTCGCGTCGAACAGCTTAAACTCACAACAAGGATCAAATTTCACGGGGAGCTGGATCAGCAACAAGTTGCCCAGTGGTTAAGGAGGGCAGGCCTTTATATAGCAGCCGCTCCTTATGAATCTCATGGAATTGCAATCCAAGAAGCAATGGCGGTGGGTCTACCTATAATGAACTGCGCAGAGGGCGCGCCAAGGTCCTACTTAGCAGAGCATCATGGGTGGCATGTGAAAGCAAGCGCACCAGTGGTTCGGCGATTCCTTCAAGAATGGTTAGCGGAGCGTGTTTATTGCGATCCCTCGCAATCATCGTGGGCCTCTAGAACTTGGGCTGATGTTGGGTCTGATTGGCTAAATTTCTTAGAGTCCTTAGATGGGGAAGGGTGAATCATGCTAAAGTACTTCAGCAGTCAGTGGGGAATGTTTCGTTCGTTAGCAATCTATCGGTGGATTCCAGGCCGTAAACGGCGACTAAGCCGATTCTATGGTAAGTTCATCGATTCGGGGGATCTTTGCTTCGATTTGGGTTGTCATGTAGGGAGCCGAGCGGCCGTCTGGGCGAAGCTCGGGGCTCAAGTAGTGGCTATCGAACCCCAACAGAAATTCTTTCAGCTTCTTATCAAACGCTTTTCTAATAACCGCTCTATCGAGGTCTTGAGGGCTGCCATTGGACAACAAAATGGAGAGGCATCCATACTAGTGAGCGACCAAACGCCAACGGTTAGTACTTTGAGTGAGGCCTGGATTGAGGATGTGCAGCGGGATCGTCGCTTCGGAAAGATCAAGTGGAATCGACGAGAAAATGTACCCCTGTATACCCTTGATCATCTTATCAAAGCTTATGGTCGGCCAGCTTTTTGTAAAATTGATGTTGAGGGCTACGAGGAAGAAGTTTTACAGGGTTTAACAGAACCACTCCCCATGGTCTCGTTCGAGTATATACCTGTAACCAAGGATCGAGCGATCCGCTGTATCGACTATCTGTCGGGGTTAGGAGACTATGTTTTTAATTGGTCTCAGACAGAGTCCATGCGATTTCAATCAGGGCGCTGGTTTAGTCGGGACGAAATGGTTGCTGTTTTAAAGGCGCTTCCTCTAAAGGATAAGTCTGGCGATATCTATGCGTGTTTGGTCTAGGCCGCGGGAGGTAAGACCTTGGCTTGAAATCCTTGGTTCTATCATTTTAGTACTGAGCTGTTTCTACTTTTTTGAATGGTCTGCCGTTGGCACAGCAATTCAGGAAACTCCCTTTCGTGCAGTTGCTTTATCACTTGTACTGGGCTTGGTTCAGGTTTTGATTGGCTTTGAGCGATGGCGAAGTGTGCTTGTTCGAAGCCAGTGTCCTCATAGTTTTTGGCCCACAGCAAAGGTCTATGCTCGCAGTCACCTCTTGAATCATTGCCTGCCTGGCCCTTGGGCAGGAGATGCCCTGCGGACTATAGAGCTGGGAAAAGAAAGTCAATACAGAAAAGTTTTAAAGACTGTTGTTGTGGACCGTCTCTCTCTACCTTTGTCAATTGGCTTTCTTTTTTGCCTAACATGGACGACTCATTTTAGTATCCTTGTATTTGCTACTATCAGTTTAGCCTTATCAGTCCTACTCCTTAGTTTTCATCATCATCTCCTAGGCCGTGCGGTGATCTATTCAGTTCTACTAAATATCATGACTTCGATTATTTTTATCTTGCTCTTAGGTGGCTCGATGGCTGTAACACGGGACTTTGTTCTCGTACTGCCGATCTTTCTCTTCTGTCTGGCTGTGCCTATTAGTTTTAATGGCTGGGGAATCCGGGAGTGGGCAGCCATATCCTTGTTCCACGGCATGGGTTTTCAAGAGGAGGAGCTACTAGCAGGAGCCGTGATGCTTGGCCTCGTTTCATTTGCTTCGGCGGTTGGTTTCGTTCTTCTCATATCTTCCATGACGTTTATAATGAGGTCCCATGAAGAATCTTAGGATCATCATCGTCCTATACCTATTCCATCTCTCAGGGCTAGCCTGGGATGAGCTGTCGTGGGGAACGCTTTTTATACCAAATTATGATACCGCTTGGCTTCTACTATTAGCTGGTTTCATACCTGCCCTGATTCCTCTAGCGAGCGTGATCATTTTTATAAGTATGCTGTTGAATATTGGAGACGGGCTACTTGTCTACTTCATGAATCGCAAGCTCTACTTGGGTCTTGACTGGTTGCTAATCAGAAATTTTTTTCAATATTTAGAGATGAATTATGGGAGTGCTAGCTACCTCATCATTCTAGGGTTATGTATTGTCCTTGGTTTATTACTTTATGGATCTTTCGTTCTTTTGAGAAACCTTAGAGATGATCTGGCTGGGTTAAAAAGATCAACGTTAGCTTGTTTAGCATTTGCCATTCTTATAGCAGGGCATGAAATTCACCACTGCTGCTATCCTAACAAGAGCATGATTGAACGACAACTGGCAAAGGCGTTGCGGAGCTTTTCTCATCGAGAAACGCTCCTGGGTTTTTCTGAATCCTTAGCGGTTCAGAAAGCTAAGACTGAGCCCCTGCTGGCAAATCATCAGCTACCCAGAAAACCGCAGATTTTTATTTTTATTTTGGAATCTTATGGACTGAATGCGTTTGACTTAAGCCAGGAACTTGAGAAACGTTGGAGTCAACTAGGTGAACAGTTTAGACATCGAGCTTACCATTATGGCTCGGGAGTGATCGCGTCTCCTGTGTTTGGGGGGCAATCTTGGATGGCATTTGCCAGCATTAATTGTGGTGTTTTCGTCGATAACCAAATCAAGTTTAAAGCGGTCTTTCGATCTTCCCTCCTTTGTCTACCGCATCTTTTCAATCGCCATGGATATCATACGATGGAAGTCAAGCCAGGCACTAAGTTTGGTCTACTTGCAGAGGAAAAGGAAACCTATAAGTTTCAATCAAGTGTCATTGCTGAAGATTTAGGCTATCGAGGCCCTTACTTTGGGTGGGGAGGGATACCTGATGAGTACACAATCCGATATGTATTCGATCATATCATTTCCAAAAAAGAAGACAAGAAACCTTGGTTTGTTGAGTTTTTCTTGCTTGCTTCCCATACCCCATGGAACGGGCGCCTGCCACTTTTTGGAACTCGCCTTGATATCCTGGAACACCATGGGACGGGGCTGAAGAAGTCTTTCTGGCAGCCGGAAAGCAAGGTCGATGACGCTTATATTGCTAGCCTGATCTACGATCTTGATGTCATTTCCTTTGCGATAGAGAACTATCTTAGTCAGGACGATCTCGTGATTGTCTTGGGTGATCATCCGCCTCACGGAGTGATACCATCTAAGCGGGTAGGTAACTTTGTCCCCTTACATATTATTAGCCCATTTCCACTAAGCAACTCGACTTTTTTAGGAGATGGCCTCATTCCTAGTTCCAAGTCATCTGTTCTCGCAGCGGAAGGCTTTCCTCAATTCTTGATTGAACTTTTATCAACACCATTGCAGACCAGTTCCCTCAGTGAGCGATCATCAGGAATGTAGTTTTAATCAAGCCTTCCTTTATGCTTTATATGGGTATGCTAGTGAGCCCTTATTAACCATCTATGGAGCTTGCTATGACTACTAAAACATTCCAGATAATATCGATACGTTGTCCTAGAAAACTAAGAGGTTTGAACATCGCAGCACTCCTGATCATCCTGCTTGGCAGTAGCTTAGGGTTTGCGGAGATACGCTTCTTAGCCACGGCAGATTGCCAATTTGAAAATGGAAATCAGGATCGCAAGCAGTCATCTAACGAGACTTTTTTGAGAATGTTTCAGCGCTTGGATCGAGACCCGGGCCTACACGGGGTTTTGGTTGCTGGCGACCTCACTCAAAATTCTCGCAAAGACGAGTTTGAATGGTATCTAAGTAGTATTGCTAGTCATCGTGAGGACGTTTTCGAGGGCTTAGGTAATCACGATGTTGAAAGGCCGAGTTTTGGTCAACGCTTAGCCTGTGGTCTTGGTCTGGGATCTTGTGTGTACCCCGACGTTATCGCTCAAACTTTAGATGAAAAAACTCGAAATACCTCTCTGAACCTAAAACAGAAACCCCATTATAGCTGGCTATGGTCTTCTGTTCAGCTGGTTCACTTAAATGTATTTCCCGCAGATGAGCCCGCTCCACAATTTCCTAACATCTCGCCACAAAGGAGTCTTAGTTTTTTGAAAAAGGTTTTACAGGACCAAGTTCACGATAAGACTCAGCAGATAGTTTTGGTTCATCACTATGGCTTTGATCCATTTTCAAAGGGAGCCTATGGCGAGGAATGGTGGACGGAGAGCCAAAGACGTGCTTATTGGGAGGTGCTTGCAGAATACAATGTGGCTGCTATTATCACTGGGCATGTTCACCTTTCTCCATTAAGTAACAACTGGTACATTCCTTGGCAAAGGCCAGAAGGCTTGGGGGGACCTGATCGCATTCACACCTTTGTCGCTGGCGGTGGTCTTAAAGGCGCTTACCTAGAATTTTCAATTGATGAGCAGCAAGTAGAAGTGCTGCGCTACGGAATAGGCGATCAGTTGATTGATCAGAAGAAACTTGATCTTTTTTAGTTGAGACGATCTTCCGCTGGCTCGCAAGCCATCCATGCCATGCGATTCATAAGAAAGGGGGTATGGGGTGTCTGTGAGCGTGTTGGTAGCCACCGCCTCCGGTCCATTAGTGATCGGTACGTTTGGTGCCAATGGGTCACCCGCCGTGGCAGAGGGCTGTGCGCTGCACTTGTCCCCCTGATTCTGGGCTCTTGCCTGTCTTTAGACTTAGTCTCCACTGATTCCTAGTTCCTATACAGCTTGAATCTTACGTTCAGATCGCCTGAGGGAGCGAGCCTAGAACAGGGCCTTGTTGCGGTCCATGGCTGGAGTGGGACACTAGGGGACATAGTTTTTTTTAGTGCACTCAAGGTCCAGTAACTATTGCTATAAAAAGAAATTGCTCATTTAGTCAACTGAAGTTGACGATATCTGTTTTTAGCCGTAACATGCAACTTAAGGAGGACTGAAACCATGAAAGAAATCAGTAGCAAGATTATGGAATCCCTTTATAGTTTCAAGATCATGCCTGGAATTAGGTTTCCAGTACGTTCCACAGTAATTGAGCTTTCAAGTGGAGACCTTTTGGTCCTATCACCTGGCCCTGGCTTAGCTGGGCAGTTAAAAGGGTTTGGGAAGGAACATCGAGACATCTTTGTTGCTTCACCAAACGCCCTTCATTATGCCTATGTGGAAGAATTTCTGTCTACGGTATCGCAAGCTCGCTATTTTGCGCCCGAAGGTGTTCGGAGTAAAAATCCTTCTCTTAGGGATCGTATAGAGCCACTAGAGAAGTTGAAAGCAATCATCGCTCCAGAGATTGAGATGTTTGACATTCAAGGCAATCCCTTTCTTCAAGAAACAGTGTTTTTTCATAAGGCAAATGCAAGTTTAATTGTCACCGATCTCTGTTTTAATATGAGGGAAGAAATGTCTTTTTTAACGGCCCTCTTACTAAGAATGGTGGGAGCCTATCAAAAAGTTGGTCAATCTAAAATTGTGAAGAAAACAACTAAAGATCCTCGCGCCTATAGACACTCTGTTACCGCTCTAAAAAGCTTGGAGCCGAAACAAGTGATTGTCGGCCATGGAAGCGTTATTGAGCAAAGTCAGCTCACTGAGTTTTGGCAAACCATAGGCGCTTCTGGTGACAGCTACTAAGGATCAATGATGACAAGCAATGAAGCGTTTGAAAAAGTAAAACAAGGTTCCCTTGCTCATAGCCTTATTAAGCTGGGGCGGCTAGTCAACGAACAAGGAATCCAAAATGCTCGGCAATTATTTGGCCTACCAAAGCTGAGTCTCGCTCACTTAGAGCTCTTTCCGCACATCGATTTTTGCGGGACCACCGTAGGAGAAATCGCGAAGCGGAAAGGTGTTAGTAAGCAAGCAGTAAGTAAGTTGGTAGGCCAGATGATTGATATGGATATTCTATACATGTCAGATGCGGAAGATGATAAGCGGAAGAAGCTCGTTCATTTTTATACTGAAGGACCTCGGGCGATTCAAATGGGTTTCAAGGCATTGGAGTCTGTCGATGAAGGGTTGAAAGAAATCATCAAGAGCGAAGAATACGAGTTGTTGCTTGCGCTACTCAATCAGCTATTGGCCCGTTTCCAGGAGTGGGACCAAATTTAAAAATTCATCCAGCTGCCTGGTCTTCTTTGCCAGCTTATACTGGCTTCTTTGAATCAACGTTGGGTTCGCCTGATAGAACCAAATGGCCTTGAGTTTGTCGAGGCACTGCTGTCTAGTGAAACCACGAATCAGGTAAGCTTCGAATAGATCCTCGTAAAATGGTTTAAATGGCACTCTAAAGACGTCACGACCACATTGGCGAATTGTTTCTACTAGGTAGGGATTGCGTACAGCGCCACGACCAATCATCCAGTCTTGAATCTGTGGATATCGCTTTTTTAGGGCTTTATAGTCTTCATAGCTAGTGATGTCACCGCTGTAAATAATCCGCTGATTGAGCTTGTTGACGATTCGATCGAAGCGATCAAGATCAACTTCGCCGCTGTATAATGCTTTAGCGGTGCGAGGATGAATGGCAACGGTTTCGAGAGGTAATTGATTGAGCATCTCCACCAAAGCTTCCAGCTCATCGGGCTCCTGGAAGCCAATGCGGGTTTTGATTGATAAAGGAACGCAGATCCTTTCAATGATCTGCTCTAAAAATTCTCTAAGGAAATCCTGGTGGGGTAGGAGTCCTGCGCCCCGGCCACGCCCCGCAGCCATGGGTACGGGGCAACCGAGATTGAGATTGATACTTTTATACCCCAGCGTAATAAGGTGGTTGGCAAGGGCTATAAAGTCTTCGGTATTATTGGAAATGATCTGAGGCACCACAGGTAAGGCTTGATTGAATCGCGGGTCGAGGTCCAGAACTTTTGACTCTTTCCAGCGCCCTCCTGATAAAGTCTTGACGAACGGGGCAATGGCTCGATCGAAACCACTGAAATGCTTCGTAAAGCATTGTCTGAAGCAGGCATCGGTGATCCCCAGAAGGGGAGCCAGATATAGGGTGTCAGGCTTTGCCATCTGATTAAAATCCCAAAAGAGGATCCTATACCTTATTCAGTCTGCTACGGCAAGTTGGAAAATAGTTAGCCTGGACTCTGGCACTGAGGGCATAAATAGCAGCGACGATTATTAAACGACTCTTTTCGAATGAGGCAACCACACTCGTAGCAGGGCTGTCCAGTTCGAGAAAAAACATGATGTCGATACTGCCAGCGTTTGAGTCCGTCAGCTTTGAGTTGCTCCACTCGAAGAAGGTCGTTGGTGATGCCCTTTTGCTCGTAGGCTTGGCGCGATGTTTCCAATATGGTGCTGGCTAGGACCTCTAACTGATAATTACACAGGTCCACGGGTCTCGAATTCGGATGTAGTCGGCTGAGAAATAGTATTTCTGATCGAAGGTAGTTCCCGAGGCCGCAAAGAAACTGTTGATCTAAAAGCAATGTGCTCAAGCGACGACGTCTGAACGAGGTGGATTCTAAGCGTGTCTTCACTGTTTTCCAATCAGTCTCCGAGGATAGTACGTCGGGACCCAGCTTGCTGAGAAAAGGGTGCTTAGCCAGCTCATGACTTTGTAATACTTCAATGTCGCTTGCGCTATATAGAAGAGCAGACCGCGTTTGGTTTCTAATCTCAACCCGAAGTTGTCTCTTCGTCTTAGGGTAGTTGCCAGCCTTACTGATCCTCCAAACTCCGTATAATTGATTGTGGCTATAAAGATGCAAGCCGGAGCTGAAGTCAATCAGCATGGCTTTCCCCCTTGCTTCAACTTTTTCGACAATGTTTCCACGGATTTCAGACTGGTAAGGTTTGAGGTGTTCGAAGGCGAACTGGATTTTTTCAACCTCCAGACCCACCAGTGCTTTGGCAATTCGATCGGCTGCATTCTTAATTTCTGGTCCTTCGGGCATTCCACCTCCTTTACCATCGTATCGGACTAAGATCTGTCTTTGCTGCGACCAATGCCGCAAACGGTAGCAGTTCGTCTAAAGCGTGCTATTTAGAGAAGCCAAAAGTCTTGAATGCAGTCTTAAAGGTATTCACATAGGCTTCCACCGTAGGATCAATCGGGTGGCAATAACCGCCCCCTAAAACATGAACGATTGGAATTCGAAAGGCTCGGGCAAAGGCAAAGACAATTTCGTCACGACGTATTAATCCCTGATGGCTGAGAGCCAGACGTCCGAGGCGATCCTCTTCCAAGGCGTCGACACCAGCTTGATAGAGGATTAAGTCAGGTTCAAAGCTCGCAATTTGTGGCAGGCTCGATTCAAGCCGCTGACAAAACTCGTCATCCCCTGTGCCATCCTCCATTGCGATATCGAGATCTGAGTCTGGCTTACGGGCTGGATAATTCTTGGCCCCATGCATACTAAAGACGAAGGTATATGACTTGTGGCTTAAGAGGCTCGCATTGCCGTCGCCATGGTGAACGTCAAGATCGATGATTGCCACCCGACCAATTGACCCTTCTTGTTTTAACTTAGCAATTGTCACGGCAAAGTCATTAAAAACACAATAGCCAGCTCCGAAATCGAAGTGGGCGTGGTGAGTCCCACCAGCTAGCTGGGCTCCATAGCCATCACGTAGGGCCCCAAGAGCGGCATGATAGGTGCCACCAGTAGAGGCACGGCAGCGGTTCACAAGCCCCTGGGACCAAGGAAATCCGATCTTTTTGTGGGCCCGGTCGCTCAAACTGCCCTCAAAGATTCCATCCACATAAGCGCGGTCGTGGACGAGACATAGGTCATCGAAGCTGGCAAGAGGACTGGGTAGAAAGTCGTTTTCAGCCAAACCAAGTTGCTCTTTCAATTTGAGTCTCGTTTTCAGGTATTTATCCGCTGGAAAACGATGATCGGAAGGTAGGGGAAGTTCGATGTGATCGGCATAGTAAAGCTTCGGTATCATACTAAATTTCCTAGAGTTCATTTTGTTTTCTGGCTCTCAGCAAGTGAATCACGGATCGGCGAATGACTCAACCGCTGCTTTGCAGGGGTGATCGAGCTAAAAATGGTGCCACCGAATCAGGCGAGAACAAATAACCTGAGATCCCGATAATGGTAGGTTGGAAAGCTTAAAGTCCAGGTGAGTGATGGAACAACTACTTCAAGTCAATGACCGAGGCCTCTACTGCCAAAGAGGAGACTTTTACATCGATCCATGGCGCCCGGTGGAGACAGCTCTGATTACTCACGCTCATGGGGATCACTGCTATCGAGGCATGGGGCGGTATATTGCACATGCCCATAGCTGCTCAATCATGAGAATTCGATACGGCTTCGAGGAACAGCAACTCGAATCAGTCGCCTATGGCGAGAGTTTCGAGCTGAATGGAGTTGGTGTGACTTTCTTTCCAGCGGGGCACATCCTTGGCTCCGCCCAGATCCGATTAGAAGCGGGCGATCGGGTATGGGTCGTTTCCGGTGACTATAAACGGGCACCAGACCCTACCGCCCAAAGCTTCGTACCGCTTCGCTCCGATGTCTTCGTGACCGAAGCTACGTTCGCTCTACCGGTGTTCCAGTGGCGCGATACCAGATTGGTAGTGGAGGATGTTTTGTCTTGGTGGCAGTCCATGGCTAAGCTGGGAAAACCAGCATTGCTCTACGCTTACTCCCTTGGCAAAGCTCAACGACTCCTTGCCGAATTACAGTCTCTTTCATCAGGTGGGAGCAGTTGTTACCCAGGGCCGTTGATCTTACACAACTCTTGCGTGGCCTTAACGGAATACTATCAAGAAGCTTTGAATCTAGACTTTCATTATAGGAGTGCTGACGATCCACGGGATTGCTCCGATTGGCAGCAGGCCTTAGTGATAGCACCACCATCTGCCGAAGGCGGGCGATGGATCAAACGTCTAACAGGGGCATCCCAGGCTCTTGCATCTGGCTGGATGGCCCTTCGTGGGAGCAGACGGCGACGGGCTATGGATCAAGGCTTCGTGATCTCAGACCATGCAGATTGGCCAGCTCTCATTAGAACTGTTGAGCAGTCAAAGGCCTCAAAGGTTCTTGTAACACATGGATACAATGATGTTCTTGCTAGGTTTCTTAGGGAAAACCACCGGCTAGAAGCAGAAGACTTGAAGTCTCTTTATGAAGGGGAGGGCGAATGAAAGCCTCAAACCTTCTATCAACTCGATGCCACTAATTCGACGAACAAGAAGTTAGATATTTTAGAACATTACTTACAATGTGCACCCGATGGCGATATCGCTTGGGCGTTATTTTTCCTCACTGGGCGGCGTTTGAAAAGGGTCGTAAGCTCTCGGCTTATGCGGGAGTGGCTACAAGAAATCAATGATATTCCAGGTTGGCTGCTCGAAGAAAGCTATGGGGTTGTAGGCGACATTGCGGAGACTATTGCTTTACTACTCCCAGATAACGAAACAGATCGTGAATTTGCGAAGCTTAATCTAGAAGGTGTGATCACGACTCTGATTGAACCGATGCAAGACTTAAACGAGCAGCAACGTCGAGAAAGGCTCTTACATCTGTGGCGATCGTTTGATAGACAAGAGGTATTCCTGATTAACAAGTTCATTACTGGCGGATTTCGCGTCGGAGTATCGAAAAAGCTAGTGACCCGAGCAGTGGCTAGTGCGTTCAAACTAGAACCTAGCGCAGTGGCTCATCGGCTCATGGGCCCTTGGGCCGTAACTGGTGACTTTGTCGCTAGGCTCCGCAATGCTAGTCACGATGTGAGGGACCATCTAGCTCAGCCATACCCTTTTTGCCTCGCCCATCCCATTGAAGTGGACCCCGAGGCACTTGGCAGCATTGAAAACTATAGCGCAGAATGGAAATGGGATGGCATTCGGTGTCAACTGATCAAGAGACAAGGGCAAACGTTTCTCTGGTCTCGTGGTGAGGAATTAATCAATGATCAGTTTCCCGATCTTCTCGAATTGGCCCAAGATCTTCCCAACGGTACCGTACTCGACGGAGAGTTGCTTGTGTGGGATATCCGAGCAAATCTGCCAGCCCCTTTTCATCAATTACAGAAGAGACTTGGTAGAAAGAAGCCCAGTCCAAAAATCCAAGGCGAGTTGCCAGTCAGGCTTGTGGCCTACGATTTAATAGAGTGGCAGGGGGACGATATTCGCTCAAAGCCCTTGAGATTTCGGCGAGAGATCTTGGAAGATCTTATGAAAGGTCAAAGTTCGATACTCCTAAGCGAAAGGCATGAATGCCGCAGTTGGGGTGAGCTAAAAAAAACTTGGCAAGTTTCCAGAGATAAGCTTGCCGAAGGGCTGATGCTCAAACTCTGGGATTCGCGGTATCATCACGGCCGTAAGAAGGGTGATTGGTGGAAGTGGAAAGTCGAGCCGCTCACACTCGATGTGGTTATGATCTACGCAGAAGGTGGGCATGGGAGGCGGGCAAATCTTTGTACCAGCTATACATTCGCGGTTTGGCGAGGGCAGGAGCTGGTGCCTATTGCCAAGGCCTACACGGGACTAAATCAAGTTGAAATTGTTGAACTTGATCGCTGGATCAAACGCCATACGGAGCAGAAGTTTGGTCCCGTTCGTCAGGTAGAACCAGTTCAAGTTTTTGAACTGGCATTTGAAGGAATATCTCCCTCTGGTCGACACAAATCGAAAATCGCACTACGCTTCCCTAGGATCTTACGCTGGCGCAAGGATAAATCTGCTCCCGAGGCGGATACCTTATCCAGGGCTCAAGATTTACTCAATACCTATGGGGGGCGCCGTGCTTAATCCCCAAGACCCCGTGGAATTCGGCAATGCCTTTCTTGAGACTTTAGGTTGGCAAGCAAAGCCCTATCAGATCGAAGCTTGGGAGGCCTACCGTGATGGTCGAAGCGGTCTTCTGAGCCTGCCGACTGGCTCTGGAAAAACCTATGCTGCGGCAGTTGGGCCCATCTGGAGAGCGGTGCAAACGTCGCGGAAGAAAGGCTTGCAAGTCTTATACATTACTCCCTTGAAGGCTCTTGCCCGAGATATAGAAAAAGCCCTGGCACCGATAGTCGGCTTTTCCGGTAAAACAATTAGTTTGGATGTTCGTACCGGCGACACGTCTTCGTACCGACGCTCGAAGCAGAGGGAGCGTCTCGCAGATGTCCTGATCACCACTCCAGAATCTTTAGCCATTCTGATTTCCTATCGGAATTCAGATCAATTGCTTCAATCTTGTCACTCTGTAATTGTCGACGAGTGGCATGAGTTCTTTGGAACCAAGCGCGGTGCATTCCTAGAGCTTTGCTTATCTCGGCTTCGAGGCTTGAATCCCAACTTACAAACTTGGGGTATGTCGGCTACATTTGGCAATCTGGGCCTTTCGTGCCAAACCCTACTGGGAACCGACAGCCAGGTTTTGATTGTGAGCAGCTCTGAAAAGCGTCGTATTGAAATCACCACCTTAGTTCCTGAGCGTCAGGCTGATCTTCCCTTAGCCGGGCACTCTGGGATGGGGATGATGAAGGTTTTTGCCAAAGACTTTGACTGGCGTAAACCTTCGCTAGTTTTTACAAATACCCGGTCGTTTGCAGAGCGATGGTACCAGGGTCTTATTGAGCAGTTTCCTGACAAGAAAGATGCCATTGGTCTGCACCATGGATCTCTTGATCAAGTGAACCGAACTCAGATAGAAGATGGCCTCAAAAGTGGCGAGCTCAAACTGGTGGTTTGCACTGCCTCACTCGATCTTGGCCTCGATTTTTCCCCGATTGAGCGTGTTTACCAAATTGGTTCACCGAAATCGATTGCTCGACTATTGCAACGAGCAGGACGTTCCGCTCATCAACCAGGTCGTGATAGTGTTATACGTTTTATCCCCACCCATGGCTTTGAGCTTTTTGAAGTGCAGGGCTTGCAGCAAGGGGTGGCCCGGGGTGATGTTGAAAGCCCTCCACCTTGCGAAGGCTATCTTGATGTTCTGATCCAGCACATTGTGACAGTTGGGATTGGCCCAGGTTTTGAACCTAATCAGTTGTTTAATGAAGTGAGGACGGCTTGGGGTCTTCGAAACCTTAGCCGAGAGGACTATGAATGGTGTCTGATATTTGCAAGTAGGGGTGGGGATTCGTTAAAGGCTTATGAGAGATATCATAAGATCACGGAAGTCGACGGTCGCTACCGAGAGGCTGAGCTTCGCATAAGCCGCATTCATCGAATGAACATTGGTACGATTACGGCGGATGCTACAGTACAGGTGAAGTTTCAAGGTGGCAAGCGCCTTGGTCACGTTGAGGAGCGCTATCTTTCTCGATTGAAAAAAGGCGATACCTTTACATTTGCTGGCAGGCGTCTCGCCTTTAATAAGCTCTACAATGGCGTGTGCTATGTGAGCCTTGCTAAAAAAGTTCACAGTCAGACGCCTCGTTGGTATGGTGGTCAGCTCGCACTTAGCGCGCCACTCGCATGGAACCTACGAAACGTGATTGAAAATTTTCGAGATATGATCTGGGCCAGTCCGGTAGAGCCATTGGTAGAAAATATTATTGAAACTCAAGAACGTTTGTCTGCCTTGCCACAAGTCGGTGAAGTGCTAGTTGAACTCTGCCGAACCAGGGATGGTTATCATTGCTTTATCTTCCCTTTTGAAGGAATTCATTTGAACCAAGCTATTGGTCTACTACTCGCTTTAAGGCTTAGCCATGGTGACGATACGAGCTTTCAGGTGTCCGTTAACGAGTATGGAGTCGAGCTTCTCAGTCGACAGCCATTTGATTTTTCCAAAGCTCTCAAAGCTAGCTTGTTTAGTTGTGACAATGTTCTGAATGACCTCACAAAAAGTGTTAATCTCTCAGAGTTAAGTCAGCAACAGTTTCGTACCATCGCACGGATTGCTGGATTGGTGCTTCAGAACTATCCTGGACAACGAAAATCAGGGCGGCAGGTGCAGGTCAGTTCCAACCTCATCTATCAGGTCTTTGAGCGCTTCGAACGGGGCAATCGACTTCTTAAACTTGCAAAGGACGAGGTGATTCATCAGCAGTTCGAGATTCATCGTCTTGAGAAAGCCTTGCAGCGCTTAGAAAAAAGCCGGCTTTTGATAAAGACAGTGGAGCGCTTAACACCGTTTTCCATGCCTGTTTGGGCGTCGAGAGCAGCAACAAAATTCGATTCTGAGAGTCTTCGGGAAAAGATTGAAATCTTAGAAAGTACTTGGTAGGAGGCGTAGATGAGCCACCACAACATACGGCGCGAGCGACGATTGCCGAATGGCAATATGAGAATCTATCTGGAAGATCAAGCTTTTGAACTAAGCACAGATCGATGTATCTACTGGCTTGACGAATCATGGTTGATTCTTAGTGATTTGCATCTTGGCAAGGATGAGAGCTTTCGCTACCATGGGATTCCTATTCCTGGTGAAGTAGGGGAACGAGACCTCGATCGACTTGAGGCTAACATCAAAAAATTCAATCCGAAACGGGTGGTTGTCGCTGGGGATTTCATCCACCACAATTCCAGCCTAAGCACCCATATCATTCGAAATTTTGCGAAGCGTCGCAAGTCATGGGAGTGTGAGTTTATTGTGGTCGAGGGCAATCACGATCGCCACGTACCCGAATTTCCTATGGTTTGGAATGTCCATCGGGTCTATGGTTCGCTGATTAAGTCCAATGTTCGATTGATTCATGATTTGGGGGAGCAGCACGATCCCTGGAATGGCCTGACAATTTCTGGTCACCTTCATCCAGTAGTAAGTGTCGATCTGGGTTTGACCCAGTTGATTCTGCCTTGCTATTACTTGCAGGGCAGCAGCCTTGTTTTGCCCGCCTTCACGTCTTTTTCCACTGGTGCCAAAGTGGAGCCGCTCGACCATGAGAGAGCTTACGTGGCAACTCGTCGCAAAGTTTTGGAGCGGCGGGATTTGGGCTCGGTTCAGCCCTCATGACGGGCAAAAAACGACTTCCGTGTAGCCAATTCAAGGGGCTGAAAATACATAATTAAATCTATTTTTTGCCTCTCCCGCATGGCGTATCCTCATTTTTACGTTGAACGGACGGACGATCGAACCGAGGAAATGCTCGGCGGTTGGCCCGCTAAAGCTCACAAGCACAACGATCAATTAGGGGAGAAACAATTTATGAGCGAAAAAGTGGTTAATCTAAAATTTAAGTCTTTGAAGGATCGCGCTCAAGTCGCAGGAGAGAAGGCTTCAACGACGGCTATTGAGAAATTTACCGCCACCAGAAACCTCATTAAAGAAAGAGCCAGCGAGCGACGTCGCCAGGTGGTTGGTACTATTATAGATAAGGGTATCAACCTAACTGAAAAACAGCTTAACTCCCTTAAAAAATTGCAAAAGCAAGAAAAGAAGAAAAGGGGCTAGGGTGGGTTAGCAAGAAATAGCCCGATGTCTAGGGCCATGGGGATCTCGCACCGAGTGTGGCCGGTCTGCCCCATGGGCTCTTCCAAGATCTTAAATCCTGCCTTCAGGTATAGTTCTTTAGCCTGCACCAGGGCTCCTGTAGTCTCCAAGTAGCAGTAACGAAAGCCGAAGTCATAAGCTTCTATCATTAGCTGCTGAAGCAACGAGAAGCCTATTCCTAACCCACGGCCTGCGGGTAGGACATACATTTTCCTAAGTTCGCACCACAGTTGCGACTCGCCCTCCAAACCAGCGATACCAGCGCCCCCAAGGATCTTATCTGGACTCTCAGCAAGCCAGTAAGCTCGACCAAGGCCATGGTAAGCTTGGAAAAGGTGGTCAACCTCCTCATCAGTTGGCCCGTAGCCAGGTCCAATGAGATCGAACTCATGAGCACATTGTTTTATGATTTCAGCCATGGCGTCGTTATCGGACTCCTCGATGGGTCTGAGGCGGAAAGTTCGTTGAATCTCCATGAATATCCCACATTGTCAATAATTTTGACTCGCTCTCAAATCATATTCAGCCACACTGGTATAAGTACTTATTTTTAGCAAGGAAAAATTTGGTGGAGAACTTGCTCTTAGACCCATATTGGAGGTCATCATGCGGAAGTTGTTAGTCATAGGGTTTGTGTTGGGGGTTTTTATTTTTGTTGGTAGGCACTTCTTTTTAGGGGAGTCAGAACCCATGAGCTTCGATACCCAAGAATTGTCTCCACCCCTTGACCAGCTGGCAGAGAGCATTGAAGATCAGAATTCAGAAGGTCGCACACCTGGGCCAGTCGCAGTCAACGATCATTCTTCTCGCATGGGTTTCGAAAACCCAAACCGCGATCACAAACATGTACCCGATCAGCTTTTGGGCTGGATGGTGACACACCTATATGGCTATCGAGGCACTCAAGAAATCGCAGATTATTTAGAGGCCTCGGAAGTGATGGTTGCGGATGTAGAAGAGGAGATCATATTGTCTCTCGAAGAGCGCGACCAACTCTGCCACAGTATCGGTTATCCTCAGCAATGTCAGCTACTTGAGTCGTATTTCAGACTAGAGCATCATTTGCAGTCTTTACGGGATACTTTGGAATTAAGCGCCGATCATCGGGTGCGCTTGTCGTTAGAGTCTATGATCGAAAGAGATGAGCGTCGCTTATTAGCGATTAAGCAGAATCTCTCTGGTGAAACTCTAAATCCGAAAGGCTTCCCGGCCTACAAGAGCTTGATCGTTCAACTTGCGGATCTTGAGTCCTTTCTTCATCGCCGCGCTTACATGAGACGTCAAATCTAGCTTGACTTGCATTTGTCGGGGAGACCGCGCTAAAGTCGAATGAGCTAGAAACCTCCGGTATATCGTTTCAATTAGGTTGGTGGGTCCATGGCTTTGCTTTCCATTAGTATCCTCGCCCTTGCTGTGGGGCCACTTGTGTTTCAAGTGTTTGCATTAAGTCGCAAATGGCTAAGGCTCCTGGACGGCTTTCTGTTTGTTGCGGTTGGTTGGATCGCTTGTGGTGAGATCTTGCCAGGCGCAATGGAGCGAGCCGGCCCACTAGTTTTATTAAGCATGATGATGGGCCTAGTCCTACCATTTCTGGCTGAGCGCTTATTCCATCATCAAAAAGTGCATCGAGCCGCTGCCTTGGCAGCAATGGCGGGCTTATTTCTTCACGCGCTCACTGATGGAGCCTGGCTAGCCCATGCAGATCAAGGCTTTGGGGTGCACCTGGCAGCTGGGGTTTTGATTCATCGCATTCCCATGGGACTAGCTATCTGGTGGATTGTTAGGCCCAATTTTGGTGTTTCTGCTGCCTTGTGGATGCTAGGCACCATCGCCTGCGGTTCCGTGCTAGGTTTTAGTTTAGGGCAAAACTTGGAACAGGGGTTCACGAGTTTTTGGTTGGAGCACTTTCAATCTCTTGTGGCAGGATCTCTTCTCCATGTCATGATTCATCCATCTGGGTCTCACGATCACAGTCACGAGTCTCATCATAGCGACCATCACGATCATTGCTGCCCGTCTCAAGCCCATCAGCCATGGTATGAAGGGGCAGGCAATATCCTAGCTGTGATTTTTCTATTGAGTCTCGGGCATTGGCAAAATTTTGCCTTTAATGGAGGGCATTCCGATCATGGTCATGATCATGGGAGCATCGATATATGGCCGGCTTTCTTGGAGCTTGCGCTTGACACCGCTCCTGCATTGCTACTGGCTTATGCTATCGGAGGTTTTGCGACAATTTTCTTGAAAGACAGTTATATGAACTGGTTGGGGCAGGGTCGCACCTGGCAACAATCATTAAAGGGAATTTTGATCGGCTTGCCACTTCCCATCTGCTCCTGTGGGGTGGTCCCGCTCTATCAAACGCTGATAAAAAAGGGAGCTCCTCCCTCGGCAGCTATCGCTTTTCTGATAGCGACCCCTGAGTTAGGAATAGATGCCATATTGATATCAATACCTTTGCTTGATGTGCCGATGACTCTGCTTCGGTTGTTGGGTGCTTTGGTGGTGGCCTTTGCCGTTGCTATCATTGTAGGTACATTGATTGCTCGCGAACAAAAACCTACCAAGGACGATCAAGTCAAGGTCACAAGTTCATCGTCATCAAAGCCCAAGAGCTGGCAGGAAAACATGAGGGCGGGCTTGAAAGAAGGCTTTGTTGACCTGGTCGATCACACGGGGCCTTGGATATTGTTTGGGCTCTTTTTAGCATCTGCAATAGGACCAGTGCTAAATACTCATTACCAAGATATCGCGGGCCAGCCCTGGGAAGTTTTGATCTTTGCGTTACTCGGTCTGCCGATCTATGTCTGTGCTTCTGGTGCGACTCCCTTAGTTGCGGTATTTTTAGCCAACGGAGTATCCCCAGGTGCTGCTCTGGCCTTTCTTCTCACGGGTCCCGCGACAAATATTACAACTTACGGGGTGGTTGCGAAGCTTCATGGTCGCAGAGCAGCAGTAGCTTTGGGTGCTTGCGCAGCCTTGGCAAGTATGGTGCTTGGGTATGTGGTGAATGCTTACCTGGGAGATATATCAAGGCCGAGCCAAGGAGTTGAAAGTCATGAGCATGGGTGGTTAAGCTATGGGAGCTTGGCGATCCTTGCTGTGGTTTTTGGTATTTCAGCATTTAAGCAGGGTGCTCGTTCTTATTTGAGAGAGGTTTTTATTCCCCATCATCATTGAACTTTCGTCATGGCAGCATATTTAAGACGCTTGGAGTTGGTCCACGATCTTATTAGCAGAAGCCACTGGCTGCGCCGCCACGATCTGCTCGCGATTTAAAATCCGGTAGTAAAGTACCATGGCACCAGGATCATCACGAACATAGGCATCTCCGTGCGTGAGATCGAATCGTACAAAATCGTTTTGCATCTCAGGAGGTAGTGATTCGAACACATGCCTTTGCAATATGATGATATTGCCTTTCTTACCAGTTTCTTTAAGAATGAATTTCCGCATCTCTTCATAGCGAGTAGCTAAGGTCAAGCCGTGGCCGAATAGGTCATACTCAATAGGCGATGAGTCGGGAAAGAAGGATTGGACTGGTCCGTGGACAACACCAATGCCACAATATATGGGGTGCGGATAATTAAATTCATTTAGACACTCGCAGAAGGCGTTCATGAAACGCAAGCTAAGAACAATAGCTCCTTCAAAAATATGCCCTTGGGGACTACTAAATGGAAAGCCTACGGTACAAAGAAAGCCGTCACCTAGCTCTTTAACCCGAAAGGCGTTGGCTTGCAAAGTCTCTTCGTCATAACCTTCCATCATGATTTCGCCGCATTTTGAAAAAATATCTCTAAAAAACTGTCTCGTGCCTGGTGAATTGATTTTGCTGCTACCTGCAATGTCGAATGATATGACACAGGCTTCTGACTTCGCTACCGGCATGCTGTCTTCTAAGTTTTGACCAGCCTCCATGGCTTTGATTTGATGAGGATAAAACACCTTTGCTAATTGGTTGTAGCTGTGCTGTGCCTTACGAAAAGCGGCAGCAGATTTGCCAGATATGATCGCGCTTTGGATCAAAATAAATGCAATAAATGTATAGGGGCTAATCCACATGGTATCAATGACCTGTCGGTGGTGGAGAATGTCATTCGCCACTCCAATGACAAGGATAACAAATGCAATGGTAATCTTGATCACTAGAGAGTCACCCTTGATACAGTAGTAAGCTAGAAAGCAGATACCTGTGATACAGCCGACAACAAGATGGAGTAGATAGAGCCAAAGTAAGTTCGTGAATATGATTGGATCGAATGTCATGGTCAAAATAATTAGCGCAATTCCGTAGCCAAAGCAGAAAATATTTGTGATGGGTATATAGATTCCTCGGAGGAGATTGAGCCCAGCGTAGAACTTCCAAGTTGCTATGACCATGGTGGGTAGGCAAAGGTAGGTCATACGAATCATGAATTCAAATGTTTCTTTGCTGTTGACTAACCCCATAAATTCTACGAAGCGGGCGGTGGTAAACTCTCGGGCTGCCATGAAGCAACAAAGAACTCCAAAACCAAGGGCCGATGTGTCGTCTCTTCGCTGGTTATATAGTACAAAGTGAAAAATCCCAATAATGAGACAAACACCAACAATAAATGCCCTTAGAAAGAAGTCTCTAAATAAGTCTGCTGAGAGTCTCTCATAGTCATCTATAACAGGCGCTTCTAAAACTCCTGTTCTCTTAAAGATGTGATTGCTGATTTCGTATTGAATCATAATGAAGCCGTCGGTTGGAATGATGATCTTTCCCAAAGGTTCATAGGCAACGGGCTGCTCATTTTTGGGTATTGGCGAGGGGTTCCCTTGTCTGATATCTCCTAAGACAGTTTGCCCTTGGCGGTCCCAGGCGCGCACACGGGAAGCCATAAAGGTTTCTCCAAGGCGCAAGCCAATGGTTTGACTATACAGCTCGCGAGGCAGCTGGACCGTTAGAATATAAGTCCCATAGCCAAAGTTGGCAGATGATTCAAAGAGTGCATTAGGTTCTTGGGCTTGCCAGATTTCGGGAACCATTTTGAATTTGGATAGGGTCTCAGGAGGGTCAACGCTGATGTCCAGTGGTTCACCTTTGACGAATCGCCATGGACCATGTAACTCTACGGCACCCTGATCTTCGAAATTCCAATGACTTAGGTCCAGGTGACCATTATGTATCACAGGCTTGGCATGTCGCGATCCTTCGCAGCCGCTTAGGAGTCCTGCCAGGATCAATAATTTTGTGAGGTGACGAATCACAAACGCTATCTAGCTATGGTTCTCGATAGATCATGTTCGGGATTCCGGTGGGAAAGCCAATAAGCATCTTTTGCCTAGTAGCTTTCCTGTTGGGTTCAGAAAAGAAGTTGCTATGGAATACAGCGGGGAGAAAAGTTATCAAGGCCAAAACCGATTCCAGTTGCTCCGGGAGGATTAAAACCATAGACATGCAGTTTATGAATGCTAGCGCTGCCGTCAGGGCTCTGCATTCTGAAAGCACTCGGCATTCCATCACGAAAGTTTGCAGACTCAGAAGCCACCTGAACTTCATGGATGATTTGATCATTCTGATCGTATGCTTGAACGACATAAGTTTCTGAGAAATCAATGTCGATCAATTCCAGATAAGCCTCGCTAGCAGGAGTTCCATAGCTTACAACTAAGGTATCTGTTTGCTCCGCTTGCTTATGACCGTCGGTGATAAAAAATTGCCCTGTATTTTGGTCTGGAGCCAAGTAGTTAGCGACGTTATCTGGCCCACCGTAGTACGCGATGGGGGTCATGCCACCGTACTGACCGATGAATACTGGATTACCGCTGATGGTTGAAAATGTAATGCCATGTGATTCTGTAAACTGGCTATCTACTACCAAGCCTTCGGCAGGTATTTGGCTATTGCTTAAAGATTCAAAGTCTAATGGAGCTAGAGCACAATCTGGATCCCAGATAATGCTAACTTGGCTTTGGAAATCGTAGCTTTGCGAGCCAAGTGTCAAACTAAGAGAAATGTCGATATCGGTTTGAATAGAGCCTGCACTCGCCTCGATCTTGAAGTTCCGAAGCCATCCTTCTCTTGCCTCTGCAACGCTGACCGTTACTGTTGATCCTTGGGAGCTCTGGTTCCACACAAGGTTTGTGATTTGTGAAGAGGCATTTTCAATCACCTGGCCATCGCTTTCTAATCGACAAGCTACAGCTGATTGAGTTTCTGTCCGTTCCTCGGCAAATTCTTGGCAATATAGATAGGCGCCTGTGATAGGCACAGGTTGAACAGCACCCTCACCCGATGTATCAGCTGATGTTTCAACGATTTCAACAGCAGAGTTTTCGGTTTTAGGGTTTACGCTGCCCTCGAAGTTCTCCTCATTGCATCCAATGCTGAGGCTGCCGATGAGTATAAGTAGTATTGTTTCGAGCTTCATTTGTTTTCCTAAGGCGAGGTGTTCCTAATCTCGCCGATCTCTAGTGATAAATTTTGCTTATGTATCATATCGGTTTCGGTTCTACGAATCCTCAGAGGGCACTTTATGGCCTTTTTAGGATGCCGATTTAAAAAGGTTTTTTGGCTTTTTTACCGACGGAAATTGAATCGGTTCCACATGGATGTGACCCTATCTTATGACATAAAACGGTATAACTATGCCCATCGTAAGATTTTGCAATACGTTCTTTGAAGAAAGCCCAGATCAGTCGAAACCAACCTAGTCCCTCACTCGTTCGTATTATTACTGCGGTGGAATAGTATAAGTCATTAAACATACTGAATTAATGAGGCCTTTGCGAGTTTTCCTTTCTGCATCTTTCGAATCCATTAACTTTTGGAAACAATCTCCGATTCCTTCAGGGAGAAAGCACACACATGTAAGGGAGATTCGTACATGGATCGAGACGAAAAATTGAAGTTGAGAGTCGACTTGCTGAATATTGCTCGGGACATAGAGTTGGGTCTACCTAAGAATATTCTCCTTCACAGGATTGCCGACGTGTTAGACGGGCTCAATATTGAGGGTGGCAGCGTTAGCGGAACAAATCCTGGTAACGTTACGCCGATTCGAGACTAAGGGTACCCATGACAACGTTTAAAGATCACCGTTTGCAACTCGCAGCTCTTCAAAATTCTGAGGAAACAGAAGTGCTACGAATATTAACCCATTGGATTGCTGCTTTGGAGTTAGGCCACGAGGGCCTTGCAGCGTGTCCTCAGGAATGGGTAGGTCTCCTGGCTCGCTTTGATCTTCAAATAGGGGGTGCAGAGGCCCCATGTGACCATAGCTCACATGTTGAAGAGGGAGAAATGATTTTGAAAGTAGAGGATTCCCTGGAAATTCCTCTCAGAGATCTCTTTAAAGTCATTTTCGATCCTTATATCGTTTCTCTACACTACAAGGGAAAAGTTCAGCACTTGGTAACGACTTCAGGTCGCTCCTATCTGATTCAAAATCCGCAAGCGCTTAGACTTGGAGAGTCACAAGCTGTCCTGTTGATGCAAGGGAGTTCTTACGAAGGGGCATGGGTCCTTCAGAATCCAAAGTTGAAATTTACTACCGGGGAACATCGTGATCCAAAGTGAATGGCAACAAGCAAAGTCTGAATTCGGAGAGATGTTCACGGTAACCGTGGAGACATTGAAAGAGGAATTGCAGGATATCTTTGAAGAGATCCGCAACGAATTAGGCCAATCTGAGCACTGGAGTACGGAGACCACTGCTTTCACCCTTCGCAAGCTTCACACCATCAAAGGCACGTCGGGGCAAGCTGGGTTTAGGTCCCTTTCGGATCACGTCCACCATATAGAAGACTATTTTTCGGCTTGTGCCAAGCAGAACTCCATGCCATCGGAGGAGTCGTTTGATCTGCTTAGCGACTGGTGCGACTGTGGAAATCAATTTGTGAGTCAATTGAGTCCGGATTCTTGGGACGATGGTGTCATGGGGCCATCGTTTCAAAGAATGGTTGAACTGGTGGAAGGAATCCTTAGGTCGCAAGGGGAACAACGAAATGACACTCCTCCCTCAGATGAACCTAAGGCTGCGGACTCTGGAGCTACCGATAAGAAAATTGAAATCTCTCCTTCTGATTACGATGTTTTATATAGTTCCATAAAGGAAACGCTTGACTTTTTGATCAGTATTGAAGTGCCCGGCGTGGAAAGTCTCCTGAGTACCAATGAAAAGGCCCTATTAGCCCTAGTTTCAGCGCGGCGAAGCTCTGCTCGGCCCTTAGCCCATCGCCTGAAGCGACTGGTTAGAAGCGTGGCTAAAAGTTTGGATAAGCCCGTTAACTTTCAGGTTGAAGGCTTTGATGCTGAGATCGATCGGAATTTACTGAAAAGTTTAAGTGAGATTCTCACTCACATGCTACGGAATAGCCTCGACCATGGGATCGAGGAAAGGGAAGCTCGATGCAAGTTAGGAAAATCAGAAAAATCAGATCTGAGTTTGGTCCTTGATAGCCGTGATGATCGGGCTATTGTAGAGCTTCGCGATGATGGCCGTGGGCTAAACCCAGATGTCATTGCCCAAAAGGCTATTGAAAAGGGAGTGATTTCAGCGGAGCAAGCACTCCAGATGACTCAGTACGAAAAGCAATTTTTGATCTTTCATGCCGGGTTCAGCACCAAAGAGGAGGTGTCAGACCTATCTGGTCGTGGAGTGGGAATGGACGCCGTGATGAACGAGATCAAGCGCTTTGGTGGGCAAGTAGTAATTGATTCGGAAGTAGGTCAGGGAACAAGTTTTCACCTTGAGTTTCCAGCAGCATATCAATCGATTCCAGTAGTTGTTTTTTCCGTTGGAGGGCAAAACCTTTTTATTCAGGCAGACTACGTTGATGCTATTGCCACCAATGCCAGCCAATGCGAAGTCCATATGGGAATGGTAATGCATAAGTCCAGCGGAGTGGAATACCTTCAAATGTTTTTGCCCGGTCTTACCCGAGGTGCTGGTGGTCAGTGGCTCTTGGTGACAATCGATGGGATGCAAGGCGCCATCGAATGCGACCGCATCCTGGATATGAGACAAGCGCTTATCAATAGCACTCCTATTGACGAAAGATTTCCTTGTTACCTCAATGGTTTTATCCAAGACCGAAACTACGGCTGCGCTTTTGGATTAGATCTTACAGAGATAGAACGAAACTTTAACCAATATTTAGAAGATGGTGAAGATATTGCAGGAGAGCATAGCCAAGACAACCAAAGGGAGATACCCATGAGGCCACGTCAGCCACTTTCTGGTAATATGATTAGCCGCGAGCAAATTTATGGTGTCCTAGATGGAGAGCAACTTCTGGACAAACTGCGCGGTATTCTTCAGGGAGATGAATTGCATCAAGCGGGCCTCACCCAGAAAATTGCAGAATATATAGCAACTGAAATCGACTCTTTTAAAGAGTCCATAAGCTCCATCGACGATATGGAGGATCTGCAATATATGGTCGCCATTCGGTACGCATCGTTGAAATCAAACTGGATTTTACTCAACACTCAAATGGCCTATCAGGTGGAGCACTCCGTCGAGGTGCCGATTGAAACTCAGTACAAGGCTAGTATCTTATCGACCCTGCTTGAATCTCTTGAGCCTTTGTCTCATCCACAGGCGATCCAATATATAAGTGAGGTGTTATCTCAGCCTCTTCGTGAAGCCGGCTAGGGCCTACAGATTGTCAAATTATGGCGTTCTATCGGGGAAATTGGTGAGAATGGGCGGGAGCCAGTCCCGCCAAGGAATTAGAGTCGTTCGAATAGCGACTGGATTGGATCTTTAGCTCTATCTTTAATGAACTTGGCTAAACACCACTCTTTGTCACGGCTGAAGCGGACGGATCGCGGATCGATCGTTGCGCCAATCAAGAAGGTACCATCAAGGCTTCCCTGATCAAAGTCCACAGTCGCGGGGATCGCAGCTTCACCCTTGCCATAGTACTTCACGAGATCTTTGGGGTAGACTTCTTTTGCAGTAGCGCCTAGACGACAGTCGTCCGTAAATAACTCATCCGTCCACTCTTCAAAAGAGTAATCTTGAGTGTATGGGCTCTCTTCACCCTCAGCATCTGGAATCTTTTGGAATTGAATGGAATGCTTGAAGAATAAGCGAACATCCGCAGCCTCGGAAACGAGGAAGTCCGAGTTGACAACGAACTTACCGATGGCTTTGGCTTCTTGCTCAGGGTTGTAGGTCCAAGTATCAGATCCGTAAACGACAAAAAGAGCTGTTTCGCCTTTTTTCCATTTGCCGTTTTGAGCCAAGAAGTGGCGGCGGAAATCAAGATCATCTTTTGCCATAGCTGCGAATGCGTCCCGTCTCTCAGCATCAGGAGCAACGAGCCAGACAAAACGAGGTCCTTTAGGTTGAGCAATGTCAAGGCCAGTTACATCAGTATTTGCAAGATGATTGGCTTGAAGTTCTCGGGGGTCGAAGATGTAATCCAGATCGAAGATGTTGCGAGAGAAGTACTGAGCAGTGTAGAAGAATCGCGAGAATGCTCCCACGCCAGCCAAGGCACCTCTTTCGAAGCTCAAGCGGTTTGATAGGTAGTGTGTATAGAAATTGTTGTCGATGATCGTTTCACCATCACCATCTTTTTTCCAGCTTTGACCGCCAATGTCATGCTGAGCGATTAGAACCTGGCTCTCTTTAGCACCATCAGAGAAGAACTTTGCTGATAATGCGGGGGTGAAACGGTCTTCTACGCTGGTAGGAACAGCGCTAGACAAACGACCCAGAACACAGTCGTTACGCTTAGCGTAATGTCCCGTCAAGCCTAACTCCTTAGCACCTTCCAAAGGCACGTAACTAAGCTTAATATTGACGCCGAAGCGGTGTGTGAGACGAATCGTGTCGCGAATTGAGTCTTCACGATAGGGTCTGATCTCGTTGCCGAGGTATTCGTCATCTTGGCCTTCGTCGCCGGCCCAGTCTTTTTTCGTCCAGCCAGAAAATATTTTCCAAAATCTTAAGGCAGAACCATTTCCAAATGTAACTACATCCTGAAATGGAGACTTAGGCTCGACTAAAGCGTCTGGGGATTGGGCTGTTTCTTCGATGACAGACCATGTCGTTTCGAGTTTGTCGCAGGCGTCTGACGCAGTCGATTGGTTCTTCTCATGAAGCTCGCGGGCTAGGTCCGTAAAGCGAAGGATTTGTTGTTTGACAAGGTCTTGGTCAACATTATCTAGGTATTTCTCCTTAAGATCATTGACTGTTTTTTCCTCAGCCAGTCCGCCTTGGGAAAAGGCCATAACTGCGAAGACACTGAGATTGGATGTCCATCGGATGAATTTGGTTTGCATACTCAAGTCATTCCCCTGAATCAAATTGTTATTGGTAGGCAGGTGGTACCCGAAATTGAACGTATGAACAATTAAATTGCACAAAAGTTTTAATACAACGTAAGGTAGTGTGGTTAATATGACTTAGTCCAAATATCAGTTGCAAGAAGTTCGCAAAAAAGTGAGGGTTACTCGCGATTGCGATAAGTTTTCTCCAATACGCCAAATAAATAGCGTATAATTGGACCAGCTAATCCCAAAAGTCAAAGATCGTTTGCTGCCGTCGGTTGACCCGGCGCGAAACTCTCCAAGGAGGTCGGATGTGATTGAGAATCAGTCGAGGCGAGACTTTTTAAGGAACTCGGTTGCAGTGGGTGGGGCCACCATCGTTGTCAACCCCTTTCCCTTTGAAGATCTGTGGGCTGCACCCCGCAAGGATACCGATAACCCGCTACAGCACCTCGAACACCATAGCGATTGGATGGATGGGCCAGGCAAGGCCAAGTTCCGTTACGAAGGTGTCCGAAAGGTTATGGGTGCAAAGGTCTATGGTCGTGACTATAGAGCTCAAGACATTCCCGGCTGGCCGCAACGAGAGGTCCGGGTCGTCATTCTAAAGGCTGATCGCTACGATCAGGTTTTCGAAGGGGTGGATTTTAGTTCAATTCCTAAAGAGTATCGGCCATCCAAAGTGATCACATCTAAGGAGTTCAAGAAGGCTGGTCTCAAGGTGCCATATTTCTTTCAGCCGAGCCTGTTCACAGAGCTTGGCCAGCCTGCTGACTTTTTGGGTCAACCGGTGGCATTACTATTGTTCGAAGATGCTGACGCTTTTCTAGTGGGAAAAGTGAACTACATCAACCAGTCGTCACTAATCAAATGGGGCAAAAAGCAGACCTTGCCACTGAAGGGTACCTATACCGAGGCAAGGTATGTTCGCTATGCAAAACCCAACGGCGAAGATCTTTATTCAGCGGTTCATGACAGCGGTATGATTCAGCCTCCCTATCAAAAACCTAAAGCCAAGGGCAACGCCAATGAGAGAGGTATGTACTTTGCGGACAAGATCCAAAAAGATATCAAGAGTGAAGGTTGGCAGGTTGTTGGTGGTAAGTATTCCACGCAGACCGTAGACTGTTGTTTTATGGAACCTGAGTCGGGGCTTTGTTGGTGGGATGCCAAGTCAAAAACCCTAAGCTTTGTATTATCGACTCAATCCCCCTACCACGATGCCGAAGGTGCTGTGGAGATGTTCTCAGGGAAGGGTAGCATCATATCTCCGAGAACGATCGAAATGAACGCCTGCTACATCGGTGGTGGTTTTGGTGGTAGGGACCATTCCATTTTTCCCAACTATTTGGCGATTGCAGCTGCTTTTGCGGACGGTAAACCCATCCGATTGATCCAACATAGGCAGGACCAGTTTCAGATGGGACTTAAACGACACTCGTGCCGCATCGACGAGAGCATCGCGGTAGATAAAAACGGCAAGTTCCAAGCTATCCAAGCATCTCTGGAATATTCTGGTGGTGGCAAGAATAACTTTAGTTTTGTCGTACCCGCTGTAGGCGCACAAAATGCAACCTCAGCCTACTACCTGCCCCGCTCAGATATCTCCTTTGTGGGCAAGAAAACGCGCGGAGTGACAGCGGGGTCGATGCGCGGGTTTGGAACAACTCAATCCATGTTCGCCTTTGAGTCCTTAATTGATGAAGCAGCCGAAAAGCTGAAGATGGACCCCATTGAGTTGAGACTCAGGAACGTGTTTGAAACTGGCATGAGAACACCACAGGGAACGATTCCAAGCCATCGTCTCAGAGCCAAGGAGATGATGCTAAAAGCTCAAAAGCATGCGCTTTGGAAGAATCGCGATAAGATCAAGAAACAGCGAACGAATAAAGATCAGATCTACGGGATTGGCTTTGCTGCTTCGATGAAAAGCTTTGGTACCAATCTCGACGCCATCCTCTGTGAGGTCGCAATCGATCGCCAAGGTCGAGTTGAAATGAAAACCAACTGCACTGAGATGGGCAATGGAGCAGCCACTACCATGCCTCTGGCAACAGCAGCGCACTTAGGAGTGAATGCAAGTTCCATAAACCTTGGAGCAACGACAGATTTTGATGTGCTCAAACTTAAAGGTAAATTTGTTTTATCTCAGGAAGAGCAAGACCGTCTCGCCAAAGACCCCCACTGGGTGCCCGCTGTATCCATGGGGACAGCAGCCAGTGCCTCTGCCTATCAGCAACGACACGGTGTCATGGAAGCTAGCAAACTTCTATTTGAAACCAGCATTTGGAGAGCTGCGAGCCACCTATGGGATATTCCATACAATCGTAGCGAAGCCCGTAAAGCAAAGTGGACGAACGGCTCTCTTAAGTATGGTTCTAAAAAAGCCTTGTCAATGAAGGCCCTCGCCGAAGTCATTTACAAAAAGAACTATAACACAGGAGTCATGGTGCATGGTTACTATCGATGTGCCTGGGCAGAGGCCGATTTTAAGGTGGACGGTGAAGTCCGCAAGCTACCTCTCGATGCTCTTGCGTTTCGCCAAGCAAATGGGAAGTACGATCTTCTTAAAAGAAAGAAGGTTTACTTTCCGCCCATCGCTAATCGCAATAAAGGGGTAGATACCTATACTCCTTGCGCAGCGATCATCGGTGTAGCCATCGATAGAAAGTCGGGTCAGGTAACAGTTGATGAAGTGCAGTCGTTCATCGATTGCGGACCGATCATCCACAAAGATATCGTTGAGGGTCAAAATGATGGTGGCGTTGCCATGGGTATGGGACAAGCCCTCTATGAAATGCTTCCGGAAGAAAAAGGTGGTGCCGGGGAAGGAGGCTGGAATTTTGGTCGCTATGAACTGACGCGCTATAAACATATGCCAGTGACCAAAACCGAGCTACACATCATCGAAGCGGAGTCACCAGACGAGCCTACACGAGGAATGGCAGAAGTGGTGATGATTCCCATTGCACCAGCGATTGCCAATGCGGTTGCCGATGCAACTGGCAAACGTTTTAGAGATCTACCCATAACAGCCCAACAGGTAAAGGAGTCCCTATCATGAGCAAAGTTGATATTAACGTCAAAATCAATGGTAAGACGTATAAAGACAAAGTCTCACCCCAGCTGATGTTGGCCGACTACCTGCAAGAGATCTGTGGTCTATCGGGTACAAAAGTCTGTTGCGCGGTGGGCAGCTGTAAAGCCTGTACTGTCGCTGTAAAACCTAAAGACGGCAAGATGATGAAGATGCAGGCTTGTATCACACCCTTAAGTGCAGTCAATGGCCAAGAGCTAACAACAGTCGAGGGTCTTGGAAAGGAAGGGAAGCTTCATAAATTACAAGAAGCTTTCTTAAAACACTTCTCCTTCCAGTGTGGCTACTCATCACCGGGGTTTCTGATGGGGGCGTTGGTTCTGATGGATAAGCTGAAAAGTAAGCCAATCGCCAAGTCTCAATTAGATCAAGAGATTCAGAACTCTCTGGGAGAGCATGTGTGTCGGTGCACGGGGTATGTTCGATATCACCGCGCGATCAAGGAAGTTATCTTAAGCGAGCCAGGGCTAACCACTTAAGTCTCAGAGGGGTGACTTTTCGGTTTAAAGGCCGAGAAGGTTTCATCCCTAACATAGGCAAGATCTGTCTTTTTGTGTGATATCTTCAGAGTTTTGAAATCGCTCGATCACATAGGCGGGAACGTCGGCCCTCTTCATGCGTCTTATCGTATCGTCTACATCATAGGGAATGTGTATAATCTCACCACGACCCGTGCCGAGGTCCATGATGATATAGGTTGCTTCTGGTCCATGCAATGGTTCACCAACACTACCTACGTTCAACACGAACTTTGGCTTGATGTGGGCATAGGCAATTCGAGTTTCGTCCTTGAAGGGGTGGCCTTCTTCCACAGTTACCATGCCTGATACTTTGTGAATAAAAGGAATGTGCGTGTGACCGCAAATCAGGAAATCGCAATTCGCGGTGTGAGTTCGTTCTAAAAGAACCACGGGGTCGAGGTCCTTGCTAAGATATTCGTTAGGAGATCGAGGACTGCCATGAACAAAGAGCAAATTTCCACAAGGTGCCTTGAGGCGTATGCTTGTAGGTAGGTCACCAAGATAGAGTTTAGTTGATAGGGAGGTCCTGTCCAAAGTCCACTTAAATAGTTCGCGACCACGAATGGCCTCTTCTTCATTCACAAAGTTGCAGCCACAATCAGACTCTTCTGCTGCGATGTTTTTATCCCAGCAGCCTTGGATGGAGCGGATCTGTCGCTCATTGAGGAACTCTACTGCTTCTTCTGGTTCCGGGCCGTATCCTACACTATCACCAAGATGAACGATCATCTTGATGCCCCGCTTTGATATATCATCCACAACGGCTTTAAGAGCAGGCAGGTTGCCGTGAGTGCAGGACATAATCGCCAGTTTGCCCTTGGCCTCGATATTTCGTTCCATGTGGCCTCCGGTGTGCTGCAAAAAGACCAGCTTATTCGTGGGGAAGTTGCCTTTGTGACAAAAGAGTTACCACATTGGCAAGAAACCAAGCACTGGCAGCCATCACTTGGAGCCAATCGCCAGTTGAATCAATTCCATAGGCGAACATACTGCAAATCCAGCAAATGCTGGCCAAAGTTTGCCCTAGCCAATCGAGAGACACTGTCTTAATTAGCTGACTTCTAGCTCCTGCTCGAATCGAAGAACTAGGGTGATTTTCCATAACGTGATTACCCATATAGTATAAGGCGACTATGATTCTCTCATTGAGCCTGCTGCTGCTTCTCTGCCTTTGCTGCTATTTCGAAGTGATCTGTCAACTCTTGCATTTTCTCCCAGGGAGGGAAGGGATCCTCGAAACTCTTCCAAGACTGTGGCGTATTGATCTCTTTCTCTGTTAGCAGCGCTTGGTCTAAGCAATTGCGGATGTGGTCCTTATTAAGGTCTTGTCCGATGAAAACTAGTCGCGTTCGACGATCGCCAAACGTATCGTCCCAGACCTTTTGAAGCCAGCTGTAAAACTCTTGATTGGATTCAGGGGGGCGTTTTTCAGGGGGAACTGCTGCCCACCAGATGCCACCCCGCTCACAATTCAAGATTGTACCCGCGAGAGATAGAATGATGCTAATCGCCGGCTGAGACGCAATCCAGAAGTAGCCTTTTGCGCGCAAGAGCTTGTCCATAAAGTCAGTGTCCGATAGCAAGTCTGCAAATCGTTCGGGGTGGAACGGTTTACGAGATTCGTAGGCTAGGTGGCTGATTCCGAACTCTTCACTTTCAGAAACTTCTTCCCCTTGGAGCACCTTGAGCCAACCCGGCGCAAGCCGCGCTTCTTCGAAATTAAACCTCTTTGTCCCCAAGACTTTGTCCAGCTCGACCTGTGAGAACTCCGTCCTGCAAATACTAGCTTTTTGATTAAGCTGTGAGAGAATAGCTTCGAGATGGCTTAGTTCGGATTCTTCGATAAGATCAATCTTGTTGAGTATGATGACATCAGCAAACTCAACTTGGTCAGTCAAAAGACTTGACAGGTTGCGGGTATCACCGTCGTCCAGTGCCATGTCGCGATCTGCTAGTCGATCTCCGCTTTTGAAATGGGTTAAGAAGTTCGCTGCGTCAACTACTGTGACCATGGTATCTAGTTCCGCATAATCTGAAAGCGAGTGACCTTCCTCTGTACGAAACTCAAAGGTCTCTGCGACGGGCATTGGCTCTGAAATCCCTGTAGATTCAATCAGCAGGTAGTCGTATTTTTGGGCCTTGGCTAAAGCCTCCACTTCTGACAGTAAGTCATCTCGTAGAGTGCAGCAAATGCAGCCGTTTGAAAGCTCTACTAGACGCTCCTCAACTCTTTGAAAGCTGAGTCCTCGCTCCTCAAGGAGCGCTGCATCAATATTTATACTGCTCATATTGTTTACGATTAGGGCGACCTTGAGTTCAGTTTGATTGCTTAAGATGTGCTTCATGAGTGTCGTTTTACCTGACCCCAAAAAGCCAGATAGAACGGTCACGGGGAGCTTCTCGAAGGTGTTATGTGATGTTTCCTTTGTGTCCATGGTGTCCTCCTTAGGAACTAAGTCCTTTCAGACCTTGTTCGAACCACGAGAGAACGCGCCTGTGATGTTCTGCGCCATAGCACTCAATGAATTTCTTAGTATTGAACTCTTTAGCATTTTTAAGCTCTACGATACGCTTTTCACAGTATTCTTTAGTTAACGGCACTTGGCATCTGACTTCGATGCACTCTCGCCAAGATTGGAAGCTGTCTGGAATGAGAGATGTGTTGGTCATTCGTTAAACCTCTGTATTCGAGTTCGATGCTTGAATCTTGCCACGATCTAGTTTCAAATGCAAATATTTGCAATTAGATTGTTTCGAAATCTGGCCTTTGAGGGAAATTAATTAGTTGATAACCCTGGTTTGAAATTTCGTTCGAGGGCTCCAATTTGAGACGAATTAACATAAATTAATCGGATGATATTAATGCAATTGATGGCAATTAAGAAGCTGTGTCAGACCAGTTCAAGGGAAAACTCATTATTTGCCAATGAGATTCTAGATGATCGCGTTTTCAATTTTTTCTATTGAGAATTTTTGCAACATGTTCTGAAGAGTACGGGAATAGCTGCCTTTGGGGCTCCGAAGTTCCTTGCCTCAAGCGGGTTTGGAGGTGATGATTCAAGAATAAGAATCACCACCAGAAGGGATTACGTTATGAGATTATCAATCGTTATTGGTCTATATCTTACTTCCACGGGGCTCTTGGCGGCAGAGCACCATAAGTCTCACGCAAATCATTCCCACAAACACGGTCCCGATTGTGGACACGTCGCTGAGGTCCATGGAGACCATATTGACTATGAGCATGATGGTCACGATCATCACAGCCATGGCAGTCATGTTCACGAAGCGGAGATTAAGCTTCACAAAGATCACAAGCACATTCACGGTACCGGCTGTGGCCACAAAACTCGCGTGAAGCATGGTCGCTTGGAGTTTGATCATGATGGACATTGGCATCACGTTCATGGATCGCATGTTCATGAGACCCACTCTTAAGATCTGATCTATCAGGCGAGGGCCGCGCCCGCAAAGGGGCGGCTGGCACTAGAGCTGGTGAATCTCCACTATAACTCTAAACGAGCCAGAGCCTCTAGATCTTGCGGTGTATCGATATCGAAGGCCAGCTCCGCAGACGGAACTAAACTCACCTGGCTTTGGCTTTTGATCAGTGCCTTGCAACCTTGGTCACCCTTAATATCTTCAATCTCACCTGCTAGTTCTGCTGCGATGATAGCCGGAACACCGACCGTGTTTTCGTATTCACTAGCTGCCACCAAATCCTGGTTTTCCTGAGCTCTGCGGATAATGTTTGTGAGGTGCCCTTCATCGATCAGTGGTTGGTCTACCAAGCAGAATAACACCGAGTGCTCAGGGCTATTGTTTGGGTTAGGAATCGCAGCGTTAAAACCCGCTTTGATAGAGCTGGAGATCCCAGTTTCCCAGCGAGGGTTATAGACTAGGGTTTCGTTAGGACTAGTCTCCTTTGCAATCACTTCGGTATGGGCACCCAAAACTACAAAAACTCCAGCATTGGCAACTTTATGAGCTTGGGTGATAGCCTTTTTCAATAGGCTCTGATTCTCAAATTGGACCAACTGCTTGCGTGGTCCATCCAAACGACGACTGGCTCCAGCCGCCAAAACCACCACTGAAACCTTTTGATGCCTTCGTTTTTTCGCTAGTCCTGTTCGTCGATGTACCGCTTGGATTTCTGAAACAATGCTGAGGGCGATTTCGCTTGGTTGCCGCCCCCCTGTTTTGAGGCCTATGGGAGAGAATAGCCGGCCAGCAAGTTTACTCATCAATTCAGACTTGCTAGCCGAAGTCTGCTTAAACAGTGCCTCTCGGCGGTGTGCTGGGCCAAGCAATCCAAGGTACGGAATCTGATCTTTGTAAGCAATGGCATCCAGGACAGCGCTATCGGATTCAAAGTTGTGGGTCATAGCAACGACAAATTGATGTGGCCCGTTGGAAACTCGGGCAAGGGCTTCCTTGGTGGGGAGCGCGTAGGTTTCTACCCGATCTGGCCACTTTTGACGTGCGATCTTTTCAGAGCTCCGGTCGTAGACCTTAGTTGTCCAGCCCATTTGAGCACTTAGGCGGGCCAAGGGGACGGCGTCAGTTCCGGCGCCGAAAATGCTAACGGTTGGGACTGGATCCTGCTCTTCTCGCAGTACTAGGAATCGCTCGCTTCCCGCACCTTCAATCAGATGCTCAGGGAAGCCCGGCTCGCAGTCCCAAAGATGCTCTCTCTGAGTGGCGCGAAAGAGCATGCCCTCCTTACGATCGAAGGCGTGTATGATCTTGCGTTCCTCGCTTGGTGGCCTGAGAAGCTCTAGTATGCGGTCGAAGTGAGCTTGATCCTTAAACCGTACTGGCTCGAACACCATGGTTAGGACGCCCTTGCATCCCAGCCCGTAGCCAAAAAATTGGTCTGCGTCGTCGGTGGTGTCCACCTCCCATTCGAGAATTTGTCCCAAGTCCCAGGCGTTTAAGCCTTGCTTGGCAATTTCAGGTTCCAGGCAACCACCACTAATCAATCCGCATGTGGTGCCATCGAGTGCTACAAGTAACCGAGCGCCAGCCTTCTGATAAGTGGAGCCTGCTGTTGAAAATAACGAGACAACTATAATCCCATCCTGCATATCTCGTTGAGTCTCAAGGAAATTCAAGCGCTCCTGTTGTTCGATCACGTCGCAACCTCACTAAGTTTATATCACTCCGACGGCCTTAACTTTCCACAGCTTGCGAAATATTGTCAATGCAGCTTAGAAAATCCTCTAAAGCTAGTTCAAGTTGGCCGCAACAAATTGAGGTCTACAGCTGGTGTAACCAAACTGCAATCTTGCCGAAGCCGCTGACTGCCTTGGTATTGCTTGGGTTCGCAGGTGTCATCAAATGTAGCGTTCCGTTATTTTTTTTGTCTAAAGCGTCAAAAGCTTTTACTATCAGGGTCTCGAAAATTTTACTTGAGAGATAGAAGACTATGACTCGACACAAACTTTTCATTAACAACAAGAACTACGAGGTGGAGGCTCCCGATGAGATGCCTCTGCTTTGGGTTATCCGTGACTTGCTCGATATGAAGGGCACAAAGTTTGGATGTGGTAAAGGCTTGTGCGGGGCTTGCACCATTCATCTAAACGGATCAGCGATTCGCTCTTGCTCGACTCCTGTTGCGGCCGCAAAAGGGGCATCGATCACAACGATCGAGGGATTGAGCAAAGATGGCGATCACCCCTTGCAGCAGGCTTGGCAGGAACTTAGCGTGCCTCAGTGCGGGTATTGTCAATCTGGGCAGCTGATGAGCGCCGCTGCCTTGCTAGAGACAAATAAAAAACCAAAGGATTCCGATATCGACGCAGCCATGGCTGGCAACATTTGTCGCTGTGGAACCTATCCCCGAATTCGCAAGGGTATTCTGAAGGCGAGCGGCCAGGTGCAAGAGGAGGCAAAATCATGAGCTTAGTCATTAAAAATATGAGCCGTCGCGGTTTCGTACAAACTAGCGCTGGAGTTGCTGGATTCGTCTTGACGACTCAGGCAGAAGGTACAGCAACCAAGATTATGGCGGCGATGGCTGCTGCTGATCCCAATAAAGAGTTTAGTCCGAACGTTTTTCTGTCCGTACCTAGCAAGGGGCCGATCGAGATTGTTTGTCACCGGTCAGAGATGGGGCAAGGGATTCGTAACGGAATTCCGATGCTGATTGCCGAGGAACTAGAAGTCAACCTCGATGATGTTAAAATCATTCAGGCAACGGGTGATAAGAAATACGGCGACCAAAATACAGACGGTAGCCGCAGTATCCGTTTCAACTGGGATCGTCTCAGAACTTTTGGCGCTACAGCACGGACCATGCTTGAAACCGCAGCGGCTCAAACTTGGAAAGTGAAGGCCTCTGAATGTTATGCGAAAGAGGGCAAGGTCTATCACAAGTCTTCAGGTAAGTCCTTGAGCTATCAGGAGCTAGCCCTTGTGGCAGCGAAATTACCTGTACCAAAGGACGTCGAACTAAAGAAGCCAAAGGACTACAAGCTTATCGGCAAGAAAAGCTTATCGGTCGACCGTAAGGCTTTGTCAACCGGTCAGGCAACTTACGGTATGGATGTGGAACGCCCCGGAATGGTGTACGCAGCTCTTAATCGTAGCCCCACCATTGGTGGCAGCATCAAGTCTTTCGATGCTAAAGACGCTAAGAAACAGACCGGCGTAATGGATGTGGTTACTCTCGATGCAATTCCGCAACCCATCAACACCAATGCGGCTGTGGCAGTCATCGCCAGCAATAGCTGGGCGGCCATGCAGGGAGCGAGTAAGGTTAAGGTTCAGTGGCAAGATGGTCCTTATGGGAAGTTGGACACCGAAGCTTACATGAAGAAACTCAAAAAAGCTGGAGAGCCCTCGAAGCTTAAAGTCGCTCAGACTGAAGGGAAGAAGCCTTCTGCCAAACCAGCCTATACCGTAAGTCAAGAGTTTTCAGCTCCGTTCCTTGTGCATGCGCCTATGGAACCTCTCGTGGCAACTGCTGCGCCCACCAAGGACGGTGGTATGGAGATTTGGGCACCGATTCAAGATCCTCAGCGTTTAAGGGCAAGCGCCGCTGGGTACCTAAAAATTCCTGAAGAGAAGGTAACCGTTCACGTTACTTTCTTGGGTGGTGGCTTCGGCCGCAAATCTCAACCAGACTTTGGCCTGGAAGCTGTTTCTCTTGCGCAGAAGCTGAAAAAGCCTGTGAAGGTGGTTTGGAGCCGCGAAGATGAAATCAAACACGGTTTCTATCACGCAGCTTCTTGGCAAAAGCTGTCAGCTGACTTGGACAAGGATGGCAACTTGCTATCGTGGAATCATGATACGGTGTTTCCAACGGTCATGACCGTGTTCCAGGCTGGTGTTGAGAAGCCTCACGAGTTTGAACTGGGAATGGGAGCTACAAATATGCCTTACCGAGCAGGTGTTGCAACTGTCAGGCACGGTATGGTCGACGCTCCGGTACGGGTTGCGTGGCTCCGCGCCGTTTGCAATGTATTCCATGCGACGGCGATCAATGGCTTTGTTGATGAGTTAGCTCGTAAGGTTGATAAAGACCCAATTGACTACCGTCTCCAGCTCATCGGCAAGTCTCGTAAGTTGGGGCATCAGGACACGGGCAGACTCCGAGCGGTGATTGAGCGTTGTCGTGACGTTTCAAACTGGGCGAGTCGCAAGAAGAAGGGTGCGAAGCTCGGGTTCGCGAGCCATTATAGCTTTCAAAGTTATGTCGCTGTCGTTGTAGAAGTGGAAAAAGACAGCTCTGGCGTTCGGGTGAAGCAGGTTGATATGGTGGCTGATGTAGGACAAGTGGTGCATCCAGAAGCGGTGGTTTCCCAGTTTCAAGGAGCGGCTGTATTTGGTCTATCGGCAGCTCTGTATGGGGATATTCAGGTTAAAAATGGAGCTGTTGTGCAAAACAACTACCATGATTATCCTGTGATGCGCATCGATCGCTCGCCGAAGATCAATGTCGACCTCGTTGAAAACAACTTCCCACCAGAAGGTGTTGGCGAGCCAGGCACTCCTCCGGTTGTCCCTGCAGTCATCGCCGCGATTCGTGAATTAACTGGGGACTTGATCACCGAACTACCAGTCTCAAAGCACATGAATGCCTAGCCTAATACTGTAAAAAATTATGTTAGAAGGGGTCCGGAGGTGGCCCCTTTATTATTTCTTGTAAAGTCGCAATGCATTTTCAGGCACAATTTCAAAGTGGTCGTCCCCAGGCTTTTTCCAGTATAGCTGGAGGGCGACCTCCCACCGTGGGCCTTGGAAATAGTCGAGTCGCAGATTTTTGATCCCACTGGTAAAATCAGCCTGACCATCGGCAACTGTCACTTCTTGAGTACTGTCGTTGTTCACTACCAAATCGCTATCAATGAAAAGTTTTGAACCATCGTCTGAGGCTAGTCTAAACTCGTAGGTTCCGCTTTTAGGGAGCATGATTCGGCCGCGATATGAGATTGCAAACCATTCAAAGAGATCAGGGACGCCAGGAAAACCAGTCTCATATCGCATCACAGGCACATCGATCTTTTCAGTATAGATCGTACTTATTGGAGTTAATAGGTCGAGGTTAGGAAGCTGTTGGATGCCTTCCGGTAAGCGGTAAACATAGCCTGCAAGCCCTGAGTTCGGATTAGGGTCCTCTGAACCAAAGACACTTTCTTTTTCTGCAATGACAAGGGCAATATCACTGCTGGTTTTTCGATTGTTTAGAATCGTGCGAGCTTTGACAGTGTGTTCGATACCATCTGTTTTGAGCACCTCAAACTCAGTAATAACTTTCTTACCATCCTCCGCATCTTTCACACTAAGAAAGATATCATCAAAGTAATTTGAGCCATTTACAGCGGGGGTTACTTGAGTGAGATAAAACTTGCCGTCTTCAATATAGCCATTGCTGCCAGCATAGCTTGTGAACGCTTGACCTTCTATCACTAACGATGTTTTCATCAAACTCTTTAAGATGCTAAATCCAGATAGATGGGATTGTTCCTGATCTGTTCGCTGAATTTTTGCCAGATGAAATTTCAAAAAGCCGTTGAGGGAGTCGTGGAAAATGAGACCTTGGCTCAGCGCGGTGAAGCTACTGATGAAGAAAAACATAGCGAAGGTTGAATAGCCATCTGCCGAGCCACCAGGGCTTCGGAGATCTTTGAGCAATTTCATGGTCCGCCTCTAATCATTTCTTGCGAGAACAAGGCCCCAGAAGTGGCTCCCGGAGGCCCCTTTCACACGCAAAAAAGCTCACTATTAATATACCTTTCGGTTGTTTTGGGCTCACATTTAAGTGAATATTTAAACATAGGTAATTAAAGTGATAATTGCGGATAATTATCAATTATGCCGCATCTAGATCACGTTTTTGTAGTAAGAATTTGCGAAGCTATTCTTTAGGTAAGATTTCGCTTTGGTTTCAAATAAGTCACATCTGGTTCGAAGGCTTTGCCTTGATCAAGAAGACTCGCTAAGAGTGCTGCCATCTTTTAGATTCTAGCCGGGAGTCTCCCATGAAATCGTTTTCCTTTAGTCGTTGCATCGCTGTTTTAATCTCACTGGTATTTGTGCTCAGCGAGCTTTCACTGGCCAAGGTTCCAGTTGTCAACTACTCGCCCTATCGCGATGGTCAAAGACCGGGTGGCCCTGGTCCTAGTGAAGATCAGATTGAAGAAGATCTGCTCCTTCTGAAAAATATAACCACTGAGCTTCGAGTTTATGGCATGGGACGTAATACGGAAGTCATCGCGAAATTGTGCCAGAAGCTTGGCCTGCGCCTTCATGTCAGTGCATGGCTCGTCCCTGAAGACGACGATGAGCCTTGGAGCTGGCAAAATTATCAGGAAATGAGAAACCTGATAACATTCGTCAAGTCGTACGCATCCTCTGGAGTCTTGGCGAGTGCCATCATCGGTAGCGAGGTACTTTATCGAGGGGATCTGAGTGAAGACCGGCTGCTACAATTCATTAACTATGCAAAGCAGCAGCTGGCGGGTACCGGTGTTCCGGTTAGTTCAGCAATCATCTACTTTAACTGGACTGAAGCCCTCGCCGCTGCAGTGGATCAAATCACGTTTCACGTTCATCCCATGTGGGAGGGGCGTCCCATTGAGCAGGCAGCCAAGCGAGTTTTAGACACTTGGACGGGTTTACGAAATCGATTTCCTGACAAAGCTGTACTCATCGGTGAAACTGGATGGGCGAGTCAGGGTAGTGCAATTAAGCTTTCAATCCCTTCTGAAGAAAATCAATCACGGTTCACAGCAGATTTGTTTCAGCTAATCTACGATCACCCCGAAAAGGATGAGATCAAAGTATTTTTCTTCAGTGCGTTTGATGAATTATGGAAAGCGGGAGATGAGGGTGATGTGGGAGCACACTGGGGCTTATTTCGCTCAGATAGAAGTCCAAAGCCGGTTGTCGACGTGATTGAGAATCTTGCCTCATAAAACAAGGCTTATTTTGGTGTAAGATTCGCATTTTTTGCGATGGATTCCCTCGCATCGACCGATCTATCTGAGGCATCGTATGCCCAACTAGAGATAGGTGTTCTTTATGAGCGAACCAGCAAAATCTTCTTGCCTAGCGGAAGCGATGTTACAGGATTGCCAGTTAATGGCACGCTATGCAATGATTTCTGGAAAGCAGATGGAGGCTAGCTCAGTTGCCCAGTTGGAGGCGATTGGAGCGGCCCATCTTAGCCGTGGTGTCATGACCCCCGAGGAGGTGAAATTCCTCACGGAGATGCATAACTACCTTTCCGAATTAGTAGCACCTGCAACACCCAGATTTATCCAGATTCTTCAAGGTCATCAATCCTTCTCCATGCTTTCTGTTCTAGGTTCGATTCCACTCATTCGAAAAATCATGTGTTTCTCCATGATTTGCTTGGCCGGATTCATTGCTATAAGTCTTTCCCCCGACGTAAATGGTAGTCCTAGCAACTACTCACTTTTTGAAAATAGTGGTGTCAACTTACTACTTAACGAATTATTTTTGATTTTCGCTGCCGGGATTGGAGCGTCATTTGCTGCATTATTTAAAGCTAATCGGTATTTAGAGAAGGGAACATTCGATCCGATTTATGGCAATTCCTACTGGCTACGTATCATTCTGGGAATCGTATCAGGAACCTTACTTGGTATGCTGGCACCAGTTGAAGATTTTGAGCATCTTGGTGCTTCCATGATTGGCCCGCCAAACTTAAACAAAACATTTAATGGTATCGGTCGGCCTTTATTAGCAATAGCTGGGGGATTCTCTGCGGCTTTGGTCTACAAGATTCTCGATCGTGTGGTGAGCTTCCTTGATACACTCATCGATACCGTTTTCCCTTCGAACTTCTCGCGTTTTCAATCGCTACAAAGAAATGAGTCTGGTAACGATTCCGTCACGTCCAAAATGCAGGACCGAATCCCTGTCAGAAATCGTTCTCCTCAACCTTATATGACGGTCAGTCATCAACCCAATCCTGCGGTTACGGTTACCTGCCCACCAATCGAAGAGGATGAATCCGATCCGTTTCAGGGGTGGCTAGAAAGCTTTATCAAGCTTGGCGAGGGCTATCGAACTAAAGTCTACAAGGATTCTCTAGGTATTCCCACTATCGGAATAGGCTGTAACCTTGAGGTACTAGAAAACCAAGAACTGATCCGTGGCTTTGGAGTTTCCCTAGAAGCTATCCTAGCGGGAACAGTTGAGCTAACTGAGGAGCAGATCTCATCTATCTTTCGGGTTCACTGTGATGCCTGCTTAGCGGACGCTAGGGAAATATTCCCGAAATTTCATCTGTTAACCGATGTAAGAAAAATTGTCTTGCTCGACATGAGGTTTAATCTAGGCAAGACACGGCTGCTGAAATTCAAGAACATGATTAAGGCGGTTAATGATTACAATTACTCCAAAGCAGCTACCGAGATGAAGAATTCCCGCTGGTATCGCCAAGTGCGTAATCGAGGTGAGCGAAATGTCTACATTATGCAGCAAGGCACAATGATAGGGGCGCCCCATATAACTGGCGAACTAGAGAGCTTCGAAACGCAGATGAATAGAAATAGTCATGTAGCGTGATCTTCCGAACGTCCAACTCGGGGGAAAGGAGCGGCTCTCAAGTAGGAGGTGGTAGCTCTGCCGAGAGTCCATTGTCTTTTAAAGCGTGGCGGAATTTGATTCGATGTCCTGACGAATCGCTGCTTGCCACCGGTCTAAAGAATCGAGCAAGATCTGTAGCTCGGAATCAAAGTCATAGTTGCTAAGATAAGGATCTTGTTCATAGGCAGTCCGAACTTGGTCGCCATAGAATAAAATTCGGTCTCTTATCTTCTGTTTGCGCTGATCAGATGTCATCTCCAAGAGTATTTGAAGAAACTGCTCTTCGGCTTCAGAAAAGCTAAGAAGAGCCTTGCTTAAATCATTTTTGCCGCGGTAGGCTTGGTCATAATAGCTTGATGGCTCTCCAATATGATCAAGGTCCCACGGCGCGAATCGAAGCTTAGTGCGGTCCCAGTAGACGAAAAAATTATTATTGTAACCATCCCAATGATTCAGAAACGCGGCCGAAGCCAGATAGTTCAAATAGTTCACTCGATCAAGTACTTCATCAATGGCATTGAGCTGAATGGTTGGTTCTTGAATAACTGCAATCATCTCTTCTAATGGATCGTAACGCTTTTCCCCCAGCACAACTTTGAACCCTAGTGAGAGGTCGTTGAGGTTTTTAAGTTCGAAATTGGCATGGCCTAAACGTCCGTAGCGCGCCTTATAAACTTGCTCTGCTGTCACTCCTCGCGTTCCAAAGAACTCTTCATCGACCTCTTCGATCACATGATAGAGGCCTTGAAAACGCTGGTTTAAGTAGAGCGCAATTGGGAACTGGCGCGGTGCTATCAAGCCCTGCTCGCGAAAAACCTCGAAGCCAATTAAGGAGCGCAAACCGCTTTTGTCGCTACCTTGAGCACTCAGCCTGAATCGATCTAAGCCTTGATACTCCGTTCCATCTGCAATTTGTACCTTATAACTTCTTTTAGGGTGAAATAGGCTTGATTTACCGGAGTACGATACTTTTATCTCTTTCCATTGCCCTTCGATCTGTAGGGCCGCTGACGCTTGAATCTTTTCTGTGAGAGCTGATTCCATCTTGGAGCGCTCATCAGCTTCGATCACTAAATTGATGACTGGTAAACCATAGTTTTTCAGCTCGTCGTCGTCGCCGCAAGCCGAAAATATAAATAAGGTAAGAATGAATCCGAGATGCTTCATTAGAATCGTACCCTCGCTTCCAAAATCGCACGACTGTTTAGATAAGATATGTCGTCACGATCCAATGGGTTAACGCTCCCGATAAGGTCTCCAGTGAGATAGTAGGAAAGCATCTTACTTTGAGTCCAAGACAACCCTGCACCCATTGAGTATGTGCGATCAGCGCTATTAAACCGATCATTTGCGAGACCAGCCAAGCGACTGCTCCATGCCCAGGCTGTGCCCTTGATCAGTCGCTGATATTCGAGGCGAGCCCCGCCGAAGACAACCTCACCATCACTGCTAACGGATCTGAGTTCCGTCGCCAAAGGGTCGATACCTGCGATGAGTTCTAATTCGAGCTTATGGGCTTCGGAGGTGTAATTGAGATTGATGCTCATCGCTCCGTTGATTGCCTCTTCTTCGTAGTTTTGACGATCTCTTTGAATGATCGACCAAGCCCCAAGAGCCCATGAACCCCATTGCTGGACGAGGCCAAGCTGGAGGTTGTAATCCAACGAGGATGGTAGCCCAATGGCTAGCCGTAGTCGTTGTCCGTTTTGTTCCTTGCGCCAGGCTATTTGAGGCTGGAGCGAGACGTAGGCCAACTCTTCAATTTTGTCACTGAGTATGCTTCGTTTAGAGAAAAAACGGTCTTTAGATGGGGTATAGGATTCAATTCCTAGCCGCGATTTTCGGTAGCCAAGGTAGATTCGGTCCGTTTCACTAACCTTGTAATTGAGATAGGTTTCGGTGGCCTCGAACTCTCGTTCGTCAGATTCTGCCTGGGCCTCGATAACCGCTCTTACACCGTGGATTCGCTCGGACTTGAATTTAAGTTCAGTATCGAAAAATAGCTGGCCACTTTTCTTGATATGACGATAGTCAGCACCCAGCCTGAGGTCAGCTTCAACGTCAATCTCGGCTGCCTTAAGGTGTGGGAGATATTGGAAGCTTAGAGCTATCGATACGATCAGAAATTTGCAGATACTTTCCATAATAACTTCCTTCACATGCTCCAGTAAACACTGGGCATGGTGCGACTCCTAAATGCCTTGTTTATTGCACCAGTCCAGGGGTTCTAGGACTAAGTGCCCGTAAAGTGAGGTTTGCCGCTTTGCAGCAAGAGAAGCAGTATACCACTCTAGCGCATGAAGGCAATGCATTAAACGTCTTCTGCCACAAAGGTGCTGCGACTCTGATTGACGTTCAAGAATATCTACGTATCATGCAGGGTTATCATTGTAGCTGAGAATCTGTTGAAGCAAATCCAATTAGACCAAAAATATTTTGATCGCTACCAAGTAAGTAGCGATCCGTAGCCTTGCGATGTTTGGAAATTGCCTGTGGAGTATGGTGAAAGCTCCACAATCATAGTCCTAGCGGGGAGCCAGCCGAAGGAAGAGCTTGCTGTCTAGAGTAAAGGTGCTTTCAGGGGTAAAGTCATTCACTGCATATTCAAAGGTCCATGCAGCTTTTGTCCAGCGGCTGTAGTCAAACGAATCAAACTCATCCACCCAATCCAGAACGAACTCGCCGTTGTCCCAGCGATAGCGTTTAATCCAATCCACCTCTACATAACTTGGTAAGCTACTCGTATCTAGTCGCCCTGACCAGGCAGAATCACCAGCCCAGTAAGTTAGGCGAAGTTGCATCGGTTCTACCCGGTTGGCATCGAAGAACTTGTTATAGGTTTCTGTATCTGTTTCATAGCGCATCAGTTGCCCATCAAGGTAGAAGGCAAGATAATCAGGAGCCCAGTCGATGGTGTAGACGTGATAATTTTCGTCCAGGGTGGTCTCACTTCTGTGATATTCGTTGTTTTGGGTCCTAGGGTCACCAGGGGTCATGATCTGGCTTTGGAACCGTGTGCCATCACCTTTGCCAAAAATTTCAAAATCAAGCTCTTGCCATTCTGTACCTGGTAACCATGAGCCGTCCTTCATAAGGAAAAACGCGGTAATTGTTCCACTCCCCCATCCAGCTTTCATACGGGCTTCATAGCGGCCATATTTATAACTCTCCTGGCTGACAATTTCGCCACTGACATAGGGCTTTGCAAAGGTGCTTGAGCATACGACGCATGCTGCCAAGCTTAAAAAATATCGAAATCTCATTGTAACTCCCACTCATAAATATAGTTAGACGATGTCTAGGCAGGAGCTAATTTACATTCATGATGAGATCTTCTCGATCACTAAAAATTATGGCCGCTCAGTGCTCAGGAGGAACCTTTCAGAAAATCAAAGTCTAGGCCCGTGACTATCCGAAAGGGCCAGACTAAGGTTGTAATTACTTTGGAGTATGTGCGTATAACTACCTGTAACTAAAAGTATTTGTAGGGAATTGAAATATGTTTTTAGTCACGAAGGCTAAAGCCGAATATAGCGTTACTCTAGTCATGAGGTCTTGCAATGCGCTTACTTTTACTTTCCCTCATTTTGTTGCATATGTCTGCCTTACTCGGCAAATCCGAAAACTGTCAGTATGGTTACTGTGATCTAATGAACCATGATTGGGAGCAAGGGGCGCAGGCTCTCGATGGGCCGTGGGCCTTCTATTGGGGGCAGTTACTCGATCCTGAGCTAATTGCGAGTGATGATGTTCAGCCCACCGGTTTCTTGAACCCAAGAGCAGAATGGAATGGTAGGTCGGTCAATGGGGTGACCCTCGATGCGCACGGCTCAGCGACATTTTGGGCTAGATTCGATATTAAGTCCACAGCTCCACTGACTTTAAAACTTCCTGGGGTTCGCTCTGCTTCAAAAATCTGGGTCAACGGAGTGATGCGTTCGAGCCAAGGTATGGTTGCCAGTAATCCTTCCTATGAAGTACCTTATAAAAAAAATAGCTACATCCAATTTACTCCCAGGCTCGGTCGCAATCATATTGTGATTCAAATGTCCAATGCCAGCTATTTCTTTGGCGGGGGGAGCGGTCCTGTGGTGTTAGGAACTCCTGCGATGATGCTGGAAGATCAACTTCATGCTGTGATCAAAGATAGTTTGATTCTTGGCTGTATCATCATTATGGTTTTCTATCATGTTTATCTGTGGTGGATTCGAAAGACACGCCTATCACCCCTGTATTACGGGATTTTCTGCTTCGCTATCGGCTTCCGCTCCTTGGTCGCTGGGCAGGGGGAATTGCTGATGCTGCTGATGCCAGATGTCACCTACTTAGCTGCGATAAGAATTGAGTATCTTGGCTTTGCCCTCGGGATCGCTGCAATGAGCTTACTGACTCGATCTCTATATCCTGATGAAATGAAAGGGTGGCTTGCTCAGCTAGCCGCTGGCTTAGGGTTTGCTTGGATGGCCTTGATTATGGTTACGGACGGCAATGTCTTTCCAGCTCTTCTCAAAGGCTTTCAAGTGGTGACACTGGTGTTCGGTTTAGCGGTAGTTGCGGTTGTTGTCAGGGCCTGGCGCCATAAGCGTGATGGAGCAGCCTTCTTCCTAGCTGGATTTGGGGTCTTTTTTCTCGCCATTATAAACGATATCCTGGATGCTAATAGAATTGTCGATACGGTGCCTATGTCGCATGTTGGACTCTTTGCATTCATTTTCTTCCAGTCCCTCATCTTATCGACCCGATTCGATCGTGCCTACGATCGTGCTGAACAAGCAGAAAAAGAAGTTCGTGGTCTCAACGAAGGCTTGGAGCGAAAAGTCGATGCGCGGACCAAGGAAATCAATCGAATTCTTAATCACGTTCAGTCTGGATTCATTTTGGTAGATCCAAAGGGGCTTATCATGCCAGGATTCACCAGGTCGTGTAGCCAACTTTTGGACTGTAGGGTCGACGAAGGTCAGAAGCTCAGCAATCTACTATCTATTGATCGTGACATGCGGCAACAATTTGATCTTGCCCTGGATCAAGTGATGGAAGGATTTATGCCAACTGACGTGAGTTTATCGCTCATCCCGCGACGCATTCAAGTGAAGCATCGTACCCTCGACTTAACAGGTTCGGAAATCCGTGATGAAAAAAACCAAGAAATTGCTGCGATTCTTTTTACAATAACAGACGTGACAAGTCTCACCGAAGCCGAGGAAACCGTAAGAAACAACGAGATGTTGCTTGAGATTCTTAGGGATATGGATTCCTTTAAAGTGTTTCTAGAAGATTTCAACCACGAGGTGGATGGAGCGGAGGAAGCAGCACGCCAAGGAGATGAGGGGCGAGCTCGCGCCTTGCTGCACACGGTTAAAGGGAACTTGGGGGCCTTTGGGCTTCGCGCTACAGCCCGTTTGGTTCACGATGTTGAGAGTCAGCCGACCATCAGTCCCGTCGATGTTCAATCAGTCCGAAACTCGCTATATGGAATCCTCGAAGAGAACCACCAGGTGCTCGATATCGATATGAGTCACCTCACCGATACGAACCTAATTTCTCAGTATGATATTGACGACATAAAAGCCTACGTCCGCGGTCACATAAAAGAACCACAGAGTCTCGATCTTCAGCAGAAATTAGACCGTTTGATGTTTAAGCCGGTACGATCTTTTCTTGGCCCGATTCAAAAGAATGTCCAAGACCTTGCATCCCAATTGGAAAAGGAAATTCAGTTTGAGCTTGTGGGCGGTCACCTTCGATTCGGCATGGAATACTCCCCGGTTTTCCATAGTCTGATTCATATGGTTCGCAACGCGGTGGATCATGGCATCGAAGATCCAGCCGGTCGGGGACACAAGGCCGAGCAAGGCTCTATCACTTTATCCTTCGAGTCTCTAGACGACGGTCTTCGTATCATGCTCCGTGATGACGGCCGCGGGATGGATGTAACACGAATTCGCGAAAAGGCTTTTAGTCTTGGCATCATCAGCGAGAAGGAAGCCAGCGAATTAGGTGATGATGATATCAGACAGCTTATCTTTCATCCTGGATTCTCCACCTCTTCTATGGTTACAGAAATCTCTGGTCGTGGAGTGGGGATGGCCGCAGTCGCAGAAGCAGTAGCAGAGCTTCGAGGGGCAATAACAATCAATTCGACTCTAGGTGAAGGCAGTACTTTTACAATATTTTTGCCCTTCGAAACCTACGATCGAGCCCTTGCTATGGAAGCTTAGACCGGCCCTAGGCCGCTGATTTTAGTGTGAAAGTCCAGACGACCGCCAGACGGCCCTTGCTCTCTGCTTGCAGGGCCATCTAAAATAGCGTAAAAAGGGCGATCGTTTTTTGAGTTTCCCGCCCCGGTTTTCATGAGGTGCCTATGACTAGTAAAGCTCGCTACATTTCCATCGCAACCCTAAGATCCAAAATAAAAGCTGCTCGCGGCGAGATCAAGGCCGACATCGTGATTAAAAACGCTCACTATCTGGATGTTTACTCAGGGAAGTTCGTGCTAGGTGATGTTGCCATGTTTGAGGGAGCTATCGTTGGGATTGACGAGCCCTACGAAGGTCAGCACGTGATCGACGGTACCGGCCAGTACTTGGTCCCAGGGTTTATCGATTCCCACGTTCACATTGAGTCAAGCCTTATGACTCCAGCTCGATTCCAGCAGGTGACCATGCCCTGCGGAACCACAACTGCTATCTGGGACCCTCATGAGATTGCCAACGTCAAGGGCAAGGATGGGATTCGTTGGGCCTTGGATTCTTCGGCGCCCCTAGAGATGGATATTTTCGTGATGGTGCCGAGCTGTGTACCTTCGACCAGTGAGGAGCTTGGGTTTGAAAGCAATGGCTTCGCCCTTCATGCCGAGGATATCAAAGAATTCCGCGACCACCCTCGGGTGCTCGGTCTGGCTGAAATGATGAACTTTCCTGGGCTGCTTCATGGGGACGAAGAAGTCTTGCAGAAGCTCCTTGACTACAAGGAGCTAAAGCGTGATGGTCATTGCCCCAGCCTCAGTGGCAAGGATCTCAACGCCTATGGGGTGGCAGGGATTCACAGCTGTCATGAATCAACGCGATTGGAAGAGGCTCAGGAAAAGTTACGCAAAGGAATTGCGGTTCTTATTCGTGAAGGCTCTTGTGCCAAGGATGCTCAAACGCTCTTGCCTCTGATCGATGCCTATACTTCAGCCACAGTAGGGCTATGTAGCGATGATCGCAACCCTTTGGATATCGCGGAAACAGGGCATATCAATTGTATTGTTGATATGGCTCTCCGAGGGGGAATGAGGCCGGAAGATATCTTCCGTGCTGCAAGTTTCGGAGCTGCGCGACTCTACGGCCTTGATGATCGGGGTGCGGTCGCGCCAGGGCTGATCGCTGACCTCTGCCTTGTACAGCCGCGCGATGCTCAAAGCTGGGCATCTGGCTTGCAAATCAATCAAGTTTTTAAGGCCGGACATCCTGTGGATGAGGCTGTTCTTGAAAAAGTTGCTGCTGGGGAGCAGGTTGCTATCACCGGCCGTAATATTAATATGAAACAGGTGACCAAAGACGATCTACGCATCGAGTCACTTGAGGATAGCATAGTCCATGTCATAGGTGTCATACCTAATCAGATCTTGACTCAGCGCTTGGAGCATAAGGTTGTCGCCAAAGGTGGGGAACTGCAGAGCAATCTTGATCAAGACATTCTGAAAATCGCCGTTTTTGAACGCCACCATGGCACTGGAAATCAAACCATTGGCTTTGTCCAAGGCTTTGGTCTCAAAGAAGGTGCCATTGTCACCAGTATCAATCATGACTCCCACAATATTATCGCAGTTGCTGCTTCAGATCAGGCCATGCTCAAGGGTTTGGAGGCGATTAAGTCTATCGACGGTGGAATTGTCGTCGTGGATGGTCAGGGCCAATGGGAAGCTTTGCCCTTACCTCTCGGTGGCTTGATGACCCACGAATCACCAGATCTTGTGGCTGACACATTGAAGCGTCTGAAAGCCAAAGCCCGAGCCATGGGTTGCCAGCTCGATGAGCCATTCTTACAACTGTCTTTCCTAGCCTTGCCAGTGATTCCTTCACTGAAAATCACTGACCGGGGGCTCGTGGATGTCGATCAATTTGAAATGATCCCTGTCGTTAAGGCTTGAGTCCTCGATAGGCCTTGTTTTTCCCTTAAATTTACCAAAGTTTTGTCATAGATTAATGGATCGACCCAGCGAGGCTGGGTCTCGGTTCAGCCTTACCTGTTTGGCGATAAGGCAGGTTTGAGATCGGTTCTAGCTCTTGGGCCGATCAACGCCTACAATAAATGAATCGCTTTTTGTTCAGTATTTGCTCGGGGAGTCGATCTTGAGAGACTACATCCTACTCTATATCAATGGCCATCGCCACGAAGTTCGTGGCGATGCTGTGTTGCTAAGCTTGGTCGATTATATTCGTCAACACAAGCACCTAACAGGTACCAAAGTGGTTTGCGCTGAAGGGGACTGCGGTTCATGCAGCGTGCTATTTGCTCGGGGTGCTGAAGCAGACCAAGCCCAAGGACGACGTTTTAAAACCTTGAATTCCTGCATCGCCTCAGTCTATCACCTGGACTGTCATAGTTTGGTCACAGTAGAAGGGCTAATAGAAGGTGGAGCACCGAGTCATATTCAGGATATATTTGCCAAAAACCATGGGGCTCAGTGTGGCTTCTGTACTCCTGGTTTTATAGCTAGTTTAAGTGCTCTGTGCGAGGCTAAAAAAAGCCTGTCTGAGCAGGATGTTCGCAATGCTTGCACCGGTAACCTTTGCCGTTGCACCGGTTATAAGAGCATCATTGAATCAGGTTTAGCATTGGAAGCGAGCAAGATTAAGCCTCTAGCAGATCGCTATCTGAGCCAGCAAATCACTGATGATTTAAAAGCTAGGCTATCTGAGCCAGTGCAAATCAAAACGCAGGCCCAAGAGTACAATAAGCCGAAAACACTGTCAGATGCGCTCGCAATTAAGGCTAGCGAGCCTCAGGTCCGAATTCTTGGAGCGGGAACTGATACTGGTGTTTGGGTCAACAAGAAAGATTGGACCTTTTCAAAGGCTCTAGACTTGCAGCTGATCGAAGAGCTAACTGCTGTTAAGGAATCCGATGGTTGTTTACACGTTGGGGCCCGGGTTACACTCACAAAGTTAGAGCAAGCCAGCCTAAAATCAATTCCAGAGCTAAGTCGCTACCTGCACATATTTGCGTCGCCCCAGATCAAAAATGTCGCGACCTTAGTTGGCAACATTGCAAATGGCTCACCGATCGGCGATACCATGCCGCCTCTAATGGTCCTCGGCGCGGAGCTTAAAATTGAACGGCAGGGGGCATTTCGATATGTGCCTCTTGAGGATTTCTACCGGGGCTATAAGGACTTCGACCTAGAGGAAGATGAGATCATCACCCAGGTGAAAATACCAATTCCTAAAGGCGATGGCTTCCGCGTGTTTAAAGTCTCGAAACGCAAGGACTTGGATATATCCACCGTTAGTGCAGCCTTCCTTATGGAGCGAGACGGTGCGATGATCACATCCATGAAACTTGCCCTAGGCGGTGTGGCCGACCGCCCCTTGAGGCTCAGAAGTACAGAGTCTACCATGCAGAGTAAGCCTTGGAATCAAACCACGATTGATGAGGCTAAGGTCAGTATGCTCAAGGAAATCCAACCAATCAGCGATTTGCGTGGCTCTCATGTATTTCGCAGAGTTCTATCGGTAAATTTGCTACAGAAATACTTTAATGAGTTAGGAGCTGGGACTCATGGATAAATCGAAAGCCTTTCATGATTCAGCGCTCACTCACGTGACAGGCGAATCACTATATGTAGAAGATATCCCTCCGGTTCATGGAGAGTGTTTTGTGGGTGTGGTTGTGAGCCCCATCGCTAAGGGCCAGCTTTTGGCCTTAGACCCCAGCGCTGCCTTGAACCTTGAAGGTGTTTATGGATTCTTTACGGCTAAGGATCTTAAAGTCAACCAATGGGGGCCCATCCTTCATGATCAGCCTTTACTGGTGGATGATCGCATTGAATATCTTGGAGAGCCCTTAGCCATAGTGGTTGCCGATACTCCTCATCTAGCGAGGCAGGCTGCTGCCCTAGTAGAGGTAAAGGTTAAAGCAGACCAGGCGATCTTGGACATTGTCGCGGCAAAGGCTGAAAAACACTTCTACCCCAGCCCGATGCTGATCGAGCGGGGAGATGTGGATCAACAAATCGAGGATGCAAAGAATGTCCTTGAAGGCAGCTTCTATACCGGCGGCCAGGAACATTTCTATCTTGAATCCCAGAGCGTGATAGTCTATCCCCAAGAGGGAGGAGATATCTTGGTGCATTCCTCCACCCAGCACCCTTCAGAAGTTCAGCATACGGTGGCTCATGCTCTCGGGCTGGGGTATAGCCAGGTTGTTTGTGAGGTGAAGCGGATGGGGGGCGCCTTTGGAGGTAAGGAGTCACAGTCCACACACTTCGCGGTGCTCTGTGCCCTAGCTGCCAAGAAGCTCGGACGAGTGTGCCGCCTTCATCTGAGTAAAGATGAGGATATGGCTTGGACCGGTAAGCGCCATGCCTTTCACAATGATTATAAGGTTGCCTTTGAAGATGATGGTGTGATTCGCGCCCTGGATATCCAGCTTTATAATGATGGTGGTGCCTATCTTGATCTCTCAGCACCTATCCTACAGCGAGCTATGCTTCACGTTGATAATGCCTACTACCTTGAACACGCCCGGATCAAGGGTACGGTTTGCAAAACAAATTATCCTCCTAACACAGCATTTCGTGGCTTCGGTGGGCCTCAGGGAGTGATGCAGATTGAGAGCATTATCGAGGATATCGCTTTTGCTCTTAAGATGGATGCAGCGGATGTGCGGCGGAGGAATCTGTATGGCATTGAGTCTCGCAATACAACGCCCTACGAGCAGAAGGTGGAAAACAACCTCTTGCCTGAGCTTTTTGATCAGATCATGGAGTCATCGGACTATAAACAGCGTCGCGCTGCCATTGAAACTCATAATCAAACCAATCCTGATGTGGTGCGTGGTATCGCTTTGACACCCGTAAAGTTCGGGATTTCGTTTACCGTGAAGTTTTTGAACCAGGGCAATGCCTTGGTCAATGTTCATCGCGACGGAACGATTCAAGTTTCGACCGGTGCTACTGAAATGGGTCAGGGAGTTAACACGAAAATCGCCGTGATCGTCGCTGAAGCCTTTGGAGTCAGCTACGATCGGGTGAAAGTGATGACAACGTCCACGGAAAAAAACCATAATACCTCGGCCACGGCGGCTTCATCTGGCTCTGATATCAATGGTTATGCTGCGCTTATCGCCTGTGAAAATATTTTGAAACCACTTACGGGCTATGCCGCCTATTATCTATCGCATCCCGTTGATCAAAGGCCGAATCCCATTTTGGAGCTTCATGACTACGATGAACCTGATCACCCCAGAGCCAGTGATGTTATTTTCGAAAATGATCAGGTGTACCTCAAAGGAGAATCCAATAAAGGGGTTTCCTTTGCACACCTAGTGGATTGTGCCTATCACAATCGTGTGTCTTTGGGGGCCTACGGACACTATAAAACCAAAGATATTCACTACGATCGTCAAGCAGGCCGGGGACAGCCATTTCTATACTATACTCAAGGAATGGCCGTCACAGAAGTGCGAGTCGATACCTTGACTGGTGATGTGAAAATGGATCGTGTGGATATTTTGATGGAGCTTGGAAGATCGATTCAAGAAGGTATTGATTATGGTCAGATCGCGGGAGGTTTTATTCAGGGCTGCGGTTGGGCGATCTCTGAGGAGTTGGTTTATGACCAGGACGGACGGTTACTGAGTCATTCACCTACCACCTATAAAATTCCTAACATTCAAGATACGCCTCGTGAATTCCATATTAAACTCGTAGAAAACCCGACCAAGCATAGTTCAGTCAAAGGCAGCAAGGCGGTCGGTGAACCACCCTTTCTCCTATGCGCATCTCCATGGGCGGCTATAAAAAATGCTTTGCAACAAAAAACAGGTAGCAGTGTATCAGGTTTTAAACTGCCCGCTACAGCCGAAGAGGTTTTACGTCAAATCTATCCGGCCGCCTTCGAAGAAAGCGAGTCTCGATTGTGATGCTTGAGACCCAAAGAAAATTGTTGCGGCTCCTTGAAGATCAAGTCGATTGCATCGAGGTTACCGTAACCGATGTCCGCGTGAGCGCCCCGCAAAATGTTGGAGCTAAGATGCTGGTGACGCGGAATGGTTTGGTGGCTGGTACCATTGGGGGTGGTCAGCTGGAAGCTCATGGCTTACGCCACGCTCAGAGCATGCTGGCTGATGAGTTTATAGGAAGCCAGGCCCTGACTTGGAATTTGAAAAAGGACTTAGGCATGACCTGCGGCGGTATTGTGAGTCTTTTTTTTGAGTCACATCGAACCCGAAGCTGGCCGATCGCTATTTTTGGAGCAGGCCATGTCGCTCAGGCCGTTGTACGCTGTCTTCTGCCACTCAATTGCCAAATCACCTGTTTTGACGATCGTCAAGAATGGTTGGATGCGATGCCCCGCGCTGAGAATCTATTGCTCAGGAACCTATCGCTGTCTTATGAACAAATATTTTCTGACCTTCCTCAGCAGTGCTTTGTATTAGCGATGACGAAGGGGCATAAATTTGACTTTCCTGTTCTCAAGTTGGCCCTATCACAAAACGATAGATTTCCTTTCGTTGGAGTGCTTGGGAGTCGTTCTAAAGCCGTTGTTTTAAAGCGAGAGCTGCTCGGGGCAGGTGTAACTGAGCAACAATGTCAGCAATTGGTTTGTCCTCTAGGTTTAGATATCGGTAGTCGCGATCCAGCAGAGATTGCCATCAGTATTGCTGCCCAGTTAATTTACCGCAAAGATCGCCTTCAGGCTGATCGTGCTACGGAGCACAACAGGAGGTCGCGAAACGGTGACGGTGCCGAGCTTTGGACAGCTCCTCCCGACTGATTGGGTCTTCTTCTAAACCCAATAACTTTGGTGCAACAATATTGTCCAACACTTAACGAGGCGAATGTGAGAGCGTGTGAGCAACAATTTTGTCTTGTCAAAATACGAAAGGATTATTTATGCGCTTCATGGGAATCGTTGCATCATTGTCGTTACTACTTGTATCTGCACCAGCCTTGTCCAAAGGTGACAAGCCATCGCGAATCGATGTTCTTAAGGGAATGATCGTCGCTATTTCTAAGGACAATACGGCGAATATGGAAAATCGCTTGGAAGTCCGCAATCAGCTAGATCCACTGGTCAACGAGCTTTTGGAGCTAAGTCCAAGCCAAACAGAAGGTGAAAGAGCATCTTTAGTAGCCGGGGCCTGGAAAAGCCTATGGAGCGACCAGAGCTTTGGTTTTGGCGTCGACTACCAGCAAGTTTATCAAGTCGTTAGTGAAGATGGCTACTACTACAATATCTCAAAGGTTCAAGGTCCGGAGGGCGTATTCACGAATTTCCTAAGAGGAGCCTATGAGAGCCAAGGAAGTTACCTAGCAATTGAGTTTACCGCCAATGAGCTAAGCCCCGGCTTTTTCCCAGCAAAAACTCAGTTAGTTAATTTGGCGGAAGATTTTGAAGCTGGCTTGATCAATAGCTTCTCAATTCCAGGCCCTATTGGTGTGACTGGTGTTCTGATGAATATCTACGTGGACGATGAACTAAGGCTTGTTTATGGGAATAGCGTTTCTGATACCAGGCCAAGGCTATTTGTACTCGAACGCACCCAGGCCATTGAAAAGTAAGCATCGGGAGCTTTCTTAGCTCCCTTTATCCAAGTCTTTCAAGAAGTGGTCTGCGGCGCTATAGATTGTTTTTTTGCGATCATCGCTAATTCTTCCAAGCTGTTTCACCATAAATCCCATCCGGGCATTCTTTGAAAGATAGTCCTGGTGGCGATCAATAAACTGCCAGTAGAGACCATCCCAGATATCGCACCAAGGCCCCTTCTTGTAGTGGCTCATTTTTAAGATATAGTTGGAGCCACTGATGTATGGCTTGGTCGCAAAGATTCCGCCATCGCTCATAAGACCCATTCCAAAAACGTTGGCCGCCATCACCCAATCGCTCGAATCGATAAACATCTCCATGAACCAGCGGTACACGTCCTTCGGGTCTATTTGACAAAGATTCATGATATTAGCGAGAATCATGAGGCGTTCGATGTGGTGGCAGTAGCCGGTATCGAGAGCTTTTTTTATAGCATCATCCACCGGTGGAATACCCAAATCTCCACAATACCATGCGGGTCCCAACTTGCGTTTGTGATTCCAATGATTGCCTTCGTAGAGTTTTGACTCATAGTTTTGATAGATGCCACGAACAAATTCACGCCAGCCCAGAACCTGCCGTATAAAGCCCTCACGGCTGGCGAGAGGCGCTTTGGCTTTAGCGACTCGATCACATACTTCTTGAGGAAGTAAAAGACCCGTATTGAGTGCAACTGAGATCAAGGAGTGATAGTGATAAGGGTCTGAAGGGTCGATGGCATCTTGGTAAGGCCCGAAACCTTCCAGTTTCAACTTTATGAAATGATCTAAAAGCTTGAGAGATTCCTTACGTGTGGTAGGCCAAAGCAATGTGTGGAGGGTGCCCGGGTGTGCGTCTAGGCTCTTGCTAATAAAATCTATAACAGCTTCGTCATGGGGCCCTTCAGAGCGTTGCCAGTGCCTCGGCGGGCTATATGACGAGGGCAGCTTTTTTCTGTTCTCAGTGTCATAGGAAAATTGACCTCCCTCCGGTTCATCGCCAGTCATCATCAGACCAGTTTTTCGACGCTGGCTTTCATAGAAGGTTTTCATAAAGGGCCGCTTTGAGGATTTGAGATAAGATTTGAAATCATCACGGTTTGCGATAAACATCGGGCTCGGCTGAAATTGAACAGCGATATCTTGGTCCTTAGCCCAATCCAAGATGCGCCGTTCGAAAAACTTGTCTTCGATCTCGAACATATGAACGTGGTCGGCACCGAGATCGTCAACAACAGTCTCAAGTGCCAAAGTGAATGGAATCTGGCTTTGTTCTGAACCCGCACCGATGTAGAAAACCTCAAAGCCAGCTTGTTCCAGTTCATTGCGATAACTGCGCATGGCTGCAAAACAGTGGGCCACCTTCTGTTTATGGGGGGAAAAATATTTGTAGAGTTCCTCGCTTTCGGCCATAAAAAACCTTTTGCAGGGCAAGGCTTTTACCTGCTGCAAAGGAAATAATTGATTGCCCAATATGATGCCAAGTGGGTTCGTCATGATGGCTTCCTCAAGATGGAAACACGCAACTTGCGCTCGGGATTTGATTCGGGAAAGTCGATGCCACTGGTGAGTCGTTCCTCGACATGGAGATCGATTCCAGAAGCTACATTGACCTCCTCTTCAGACTCACTCCAAGACTTATCGAAGCGATGAAAGAAGCACATCAGCCAAGCGTCAGGAGATAAGAGTTGGCTGCAAAGCTGCACCAGCTGAGAGAAGTCCTGGCCACGAGGCCTCTCCTTCGCGTAGGGGGAGCCATAAACTTTTGGTGGAGGGTCGAGGATGATGCCATCAAATCGCTGTCCTGATTGGATGGCTCGGGGAAGGTGCTTGTAGATGTCTCCCCGCAGGAAGCTTCTCTGGTCCCAAGTAAGGCTGTTGAGAGCATAGTTTTTCTGCAAGCGAGGCAAAAGCTCTGCGGATCGGTCCAGGTGAATCACATCCTTAGCACCACCTAAGGCAGCCGATACCCCTAGACTGCCTGTGAAAGCAAAGAGGTTTAGTATACGGCGATTTTTACTATGATTGCGGAGCCAGCGCCTGGCGTCACGAGTATCGAGATAAAGCCCAAGGTTGTGAGGAGTCTCTACCCGAATATCAAACTTCACCCCCTCTTCATGACAATAGCCAGGTGATTCTTCGAGGCTGCCTTTATGTACCTGGAAGCGATCCTTAAGTTTTTTTCCGAGAGTCTGATGGCCTTTACTAATGATTATCCTTGGATTAAATCGTTCATCAATATAGTGGCTTATGGTTGATAAGTCTGGTTCGATGTCTTTTTTATAGTCGATCACAAAGACGCCATTGAACGCTTCAATGACCACTCCGGGAAAGCCTTCATCATAGCCATGGTATATGCGATAGCAGTCTGTATGAGGGCTTTCTAGCAATGTCTGGCGAGCATTAATCGCTGATTCTAGTTTTTGAGTCCATGTGGAATCGTGCATGAGGTCTCCAAAGCAGCAAAGGGTTTCAGACCCTTTAGACTACAGTATTCGGAGGCCTTTGTGCGATTCCAATTTAGGCATGTCAGATTGCTAGAAGAGAACAATATCGCCAGGTGCGTGAAGCAGCTCTCCCTTGCCTGATGAGTCTTTTGCATCGGCTAAGTAGAAGTCGCGCGAGTACTTTTCCTGATCGGTAACGACGCTCTTATTAACCATTTTGTAGAGGTTCTGGGCGAAGCCTTCCCAATCGGATTCCGACTGGAGCTGGTTTTTTGCCAGGTCCACCTCATTCAATCGGTGGTCAATGATCTGTCGCAGCAAGTCGAACCCCTGGAGGGAGCTATTGAGTTTGAATAAGGCGGTGTTGTTGCCCTGAAATTGGCGATTGATCACACGCCAGGTCTTTTTCCATGACTTAGCTGAAAGAATGTCCATGACATCCAAAGCTTCCCGCACGGCTTTCATCTGATCTTTTTCCATATCTTCTATGGTGCTAAACTGAGATTTAATATTATTGAGGTGATTCATCATTTGAAAAACCAGTGAACCAGATTCTACACCGAGGTTTTCGATGTCATCCAAGCCATTGCGTAAGCGAGCAACTTTTTCTAAGTACTCACCGATAAGTTCGTACAAGGGCTTGGCTTGTGAAAAATCTTCTCGTAACGCGAGTCTTTCAATCTGGCAGATAGTTTCGAAGCATTCCCGTTTGATTTCTTTAATCGCATGAAATGCCTGCTCAAAATACTCGTTAATATCTTTTAATGTTTTCTGGAACTCGGCACTCTTGTCAGTGCAGTTGGTATCGAAGTTTAGAAGTGACAAGGCTATGCAGGACTGCTGCGAAAGCATCAAGCTTTCCCCGAGATCCTTATCGAGTACGAATTTTAAGGATTCCAATAGATCCAAAGATAGTGTCAGGGTCGATTGACAGAAGGATAGATAATCGTGCCAGAATCGAAATTCATTGCGGTGAGAATTGAGCCACGGGCTTTTTTCACAATCTGCCGGGCCTTCGATCCCCAAAAAGTATCTTTGGTTACCAAGAAACTGGTGGTCGTCATCTGGCTGCAAAAAATACCCTGAACAAGACTGGGACAGGCTTTCAAGTTCCCGACGAGTTACCTCAATTTGAGTCAGCATACAGGTGGAGTCGATAGAGTCGAGGTTGATACTATCGAAGGTATAGAGCTTCTGAAAGTTTGGTAGAAGCTTCATGGAATCGAAAAGCTTGCTAGGGACGTGCTCAAATGTAACGCCCTGGGGGCAGTGACTTTCTAAGAAGCGGTCTAAAATAAGCAGGGCGTTCCAGGAACAGGACTCCAGGTTTGAGAGATCTATGCGATTGTTGGCCTCGGCGGAACAATGCTCAGCCATGATATTCAGGTTGACGGTTTCGTCTAGGATTCCAAAGAGACAGATCGTTCCGTTGTTTTTCAGAACTCGAAATCGACGCGCACATCCCATAGTTTCCTCCCATTGCTTGACTCGACGCTTTGCCTACGTCATAGATACTAGTCTTTTCGGAGCTTCTGGAATTCCAATTGATCGCAGAACTGGGTAAAAGCCCAAGTTGTTCTCGTTCGTATGGATTAGATTTCTATGCTGTCTGATATCCTTGGCAAAATGCTGGAGACCCTAGGAAAACTTCGGCGCTTTTTCCTTGCCAATAGCCTCGATTTAAGGCGTTATTTTCCAAACTGTATAGCACCCTGACACTTCGTCAAGATCCTAGCCACACCTTTCTCAATTAATTCAATTATTACGCCAGGTACAGAAACTGCATAATTTGGCCACGGGGCCAATTGAATATCTGACTAGGAGTTGAACTATGAAGGTTCATGTTAAACTCTTGTTCTTTGCGGTAGCTCTGGTCTCGTGTGAATCTCAGCAAGAGTTATCGCAAAGGAGTGGCGAGAGAAAAGCTTTTGAGCATGAGGCGTTTAATCCTCTTGATCTTGATCCCACTAATCCAGATGGTGGTATCGTAGAGGGTCGATTAGAGAGATTAACGCCCGAAGAAAATCTAAGGCGCAAGCAGCAGAATGAGTTGCAACCGATTATCTGGGGTGACTCGGTTGCAGGAATTTCGATGGCGACGACCTACGATCAGGCTCGGGATATTCTTGCCGAACCTGTAGGTTCAGTAAGAACGACGGAGTTCTTTCCTGAAGGCATTCGAGTCAACTGGCTGCAAAGCGATCCGAAAATTCCTTCTATGATCATTATTGACTCTGAGTATAAGGGCAGTCTTAGCCTAAGTGCCGAGCTTGACTTTGTCATGGGCGAGTCAGCGTTACCAACTGATCAAGAGCCGGAAGCGTTTATGAAGCGCATCGGAGCCTTACTTGAAGGTGAAGATCCAGCTACGTATGACTGTCTCACCGTCTTTACATGTCGGTTGGAAGAAGGTGAAAATTTTCTGACCTTCGATTTCGCGAAGGGTGGTATGCTTTGGGACAATGGAGACAGCAGTCTTCAAATCATGTACTTCACCAGCTCAAGACAGCTTAGGCCGTTTCTGACAACTCCCTTCATCTATGGCCAATCTGTAGCAGGAGTTTCCAAAACTACGACTAGGGCTGAAGCCGAAGACTTCCTTGGACCACCACTACTCGATAATAACGGCTTCTTTTTCTACGATAACTTCAACTTTGTGGTGCAGTGGTTGGAAACTGACTTGCCGGGTATCATTATAGCTCAAGACGGCTTTCGAGGTGCTTTCCAACTAAGGGCTGATTCCCAATATTCTATTGGAGATAGCCTGCGCGGTCTTGCTCCTGACGACGAGGTCAATCCCACAGGTCTTGCCAAAGCTCTCTATCGAACCCTTCACAATGCAGCTGGTTCGGATTGTATTGCCAATAATGAGTGCTCTGTCGTTGATGGCGAGGATGTTGTGGAGATTCAACTTCCTAATGGCTTCTTCGGAGTGAGTAAGGATGGCAACTTGAATCTCGATTATTTTGGTATGTAAGGGGTATTCGCAATGAAGCTTTTAACTATATATTTCATGGTCTTCCTATGCTTATCATGTGTTAAAAAAAGACCTGTTGAAGAGTATCAGGATTTTGATGGCAATCGCTGGAACAAGGCGACCTTCCTAACGAAAAAGCCGTGGCTCTATCGTGTGACCCTTGTCAATAATGGCTTGAATTCGACATTTGGATTCGTGGGCATGCAAAGCGAGGCTCGTCTGGGGTTCTTTGAATTTACCCAAGACGAATTGCGCTTTCTAGCTCCCAAGACTGACTTCACTGATGGACCCAATACGGAAGGGGTGATCAACTCATGGTCGATCCAGCACACAGAGATTTACCGAAAAGAGGTCAATGGCCGCAAGAGCAATGTAGAGAGCGAAAACAATGAAATACCATGGTTTGAGAAGAGCCAGTTTAAGGTGAACTGGGAGAGCGCAGTTGTTCGAGAGCGGGCAAGCTTTCCTTTTTCCCTCGACGAGTCCTGTTGGCAAGTCGTGAATCGTAAGCCAGTGGAAGGTAGTCAGGAGGTCAGTCCTGAGCATATCGCCTTTACTGTCGCCGTTGACTACCTAATTGACGAAAACTGTATAGGCTATCGCGAATACTATAACCAGGATTTCACAATCACCATTCACTATAAGTATTCATTTATGCCTGATCCAGGAACTGAAGGTTATGATCCCTACGTATATACAGGTGAAAATGATCCTTTGATGGACAAATATGGCTATTTTAATACCAGTTTCCTGGGCTATGATTCCCAGAGACGCCCTCAAAATAAGTTCTTCATGAATCGTTGGCATCCAGAAAAGACTCATACCTTCTACTTCACCAAAGACTTTCCTGAGGAGCATAAATGGATCTATACGGATTCAGAGGTGGGTGTATTCCCGCGGACGAATAAAGTCTTCGCAGATGCTGGACTAAAGATTCGTTTTGAAATCGCTGATGCCCCTGAGGATGTGAAGTTCGGTGATGTCCGTTACTCTTTCATTCACTTTGTCGATCAGCCAGATCTATCAGCACCTCTGGGATATGGGCCATCCACTGCTCACCCCTATAGTGGCGAGATTATTTCGGCTAACTCAGTAATCTGGACAAACGATCTAAAATTCTATGTCCAAAGGGTTAAGGAATATCAAGAGCGACAAGAAAATCGAGCTACTGTCTCTCCGGTTTATCGCAAGATGACTGAAATTTTAGGGGAAGAGCCTGCGAGCTGGAGTCAAAGCTCCGCATTTTTAGGCTCAAATGGGGAGGCCTTTCGATATAGTCTCCCTGAATTCACCTATGAATTGCCCGGTACCGGGTTTGCGGGTCGTGAGGTGGAGTTTTCCTTTGATACATTGGATCGGGCCATTCAGCTCGGGGGCATGGATAACTTTGATCAGAGCTTCCAAGCTCGCCTCAATTCCTCTCGGGAGATTTTAACTGATCTTGATGAATTTAAGAAAACAAGAGAATATTTTGATAACCCTCGACTTAGCACTCGATATGATTTAGATGAGAAAATCTTTGCAGGTTTGATTCAAACTCCCATTGAGGACGAAAAGAAGGTTATTGATGACATCCTCTACCGGGTCGCGATCCATGAGTTTGGTCATAACCTCAACCTTAGGCATAATTTCTACGGTAGCGTCGGAGCAGGGATCGATCAGGCTCAGAATCTGGCGCAACCCAGAGCGTCCAACTCGGTCATGGACTATCTTACCCTTCAGGATGAGTTGAATCAGCCTTATGACTGGGAGCCCTACGATCGTGCAGCATTAGTTTACTCTTACAGCAGTGGGCAAGTTGATCCAGCTAAGGATCGTCCGGCACCATATTTGTTCTGCACAGACCATCATACCTTGTTCAATCCACTTTGCAATCGTTTCGATCGGGGAGCAACACCAACTCAGATTGTGGAATCTATGATTGAAAGTTATGACGATAACTACTGGCTTAGAAATTTTCGCTATGGCCGTGCCTATTGGCAAACTGGTTCTTATGGACGACGCATTTTTTCAACGATGTATGACCTCAAAAAAATGGTCCGCTTCTATGATCAAGCTTGGCAGCCTAATACCCTTGATCAGGTCCTAGGTAATTTTGGGCTTGAGGCTGAAGAGCGTACCACCCTTGGTAATAGCATGAGAGCTGATGCATTGCAGGCTGTGAAAATGGTGGCTAGTTTTTATGGCAGTATCATTGCCCAGGCTAGTAGCGATCGACCTTTTAGCGACTCCTACGATCCGGCTACCGGCGCCTTGACCCAGATTGGCATTACAGATGACAAGATCTATGCAGCATTGTTTTTGATGGGGGAGGACGCGTTCCCCTTAGATCCTAACCGTGGGACTACGGTTTTCTCTCTTGCTTCTCTGGCAGAGAACGACACGCAGCTGCAAGGATTTGTTCGGCAGGCGCTGAAAGATGCATTTGTGGATGGCGGAGATATGTACTCAGGTTATGATGGTCTGATTCGCCGGATGTTTGCCTTAACAGCCGCAGGCAGGTTTGAACTCACTGGAGAGACGGCAGAAATGGATCGCATGCAAGTTCGATGCTATACTCTGGCTAACTTTAATAGTCGCTTCAGCCCAGCGAATCCTCTTGGTGAAGGGGTCAACCAGATTCCCGTTCCAGCTGCTGTTACTGAGTATGCAGGTGAGGCTAACGTCGCGGCTCTTCGAATTGCCGATACTGTATTTACCGCTGGAGCGAACGGTAATGACTTGGCTTTTGAAGTTGTCAATGGAGGAGACAAGATTGGTGCTCGTGAGCTTCATCGTTTATACGAGAGGCTTGTTTACGATCGTCTCACCGCGACTTGTGAGTCTGGGTCATGAAATCTGCTAGATTTTTTGCCCTGATGTTCGCTTGCAGCTTTAGTACTCAGCTAGAAGCGGTGAGCATGTCCCTGGGTTTGAGCCAGTACTACAATCCCGAGTCTGACCCCGTGACGAGTTTGTCGAGTGGTGTTTTTGGCAAATTAACGCGAAGTGTTAGCTGGTCTCTGTCACAGTCTTTGAGCAAGAATTACGTCATCGATCGCGATGGCGACGAGCTCGTGTTGGATGATACTCAGCTAGCTCTAGCATTTAACCCAAAAAGCCGCTTGAAAAGCTGGAGTTTTGAATCATCAGCGAGCCTAAGCCTTCCCGTTTCGGAACGAAGCCAACGACAGCAAGTTTACACCCAGTCCAATGTTAGAGTAGGTTTAGCATATCAACCCTGGTCTCCGATGAAGCTCAAAGGGGCTCTGAGCATGATGTATCAACTGAATCAATACGATAGTGAAAAGACAGGAGATGAGGGGCAGGGCACTGCACTTCCCTGGTATGGCTATGGAATTCATCACAGCAACACACTGCAAATAGGTGGCGGAATATTCGTCTCCTATAGCTTAGCGCAACGAGAAGTCTTTTATCATGAGATCGAAGACCCAAGCGATCCTGACCAGGATCAAACTAGTGATCAAATTTTCTCTGCTAGCATGTTGTTGGGTTTTAGCTATAGTCGTGGAAGCGTCAGTCTAGGCTATAGTCAGGCAAATGCGCTTCTCGTACCAGGTTTACGTGACTACGTTCTATTTGACGAACAATTGTCCATCGGGTTTTTGTCCCTCGATTTCTCTTTGTTTTGAACCCATTTGAGGATGAAGTTTTAGAAGCTACTAATTTTGACCAGTGCTAATATTGACTTTATTCTTTTGGTAATTTGTTGCAGATCCCCGATGGACATGTCGCGGTCGAGATTGTCTAGAATAGCTCCAAACTGCTCTTTTCTTGAGTCTAGACCCTTTTTAAAGTCGCGCATGCAGATTCGCTCCTCGAAAACACTACCCAGAATCTTGGTCGCTTCATATAGGTCTGCTAATAGAATTCCTCTCTTTTCGTTAATATGAGGCACCACTCCAGCGACAAAATCCATACTATCCTTGAGCTGTTGATATATATCTACGGTTTCGCAGTCCTCAGACAGAGCAGGGTCGAAATGGAATGGCGGTAGAGACACCAATTTCTGATCGGCATAGTATTCTGCAGCACCAAGATTGAAGACGAAGTTCGAAGCAAACACATCTTTGACGCAAAACATACTGTTGAAAACCGAAACCAGAATGTCTTCAGGTAACGCCGCTTGAAAGTCGATGACGATTGCATTGCCGTGTATGGTTTGAATCAGCCCTAAGAAGGGTATATCTGGTTTTGACAGAATCGATCGGTAGATCGGAGTGATCTCTCCTGAATAGTCTTTTTCGATTTTCACGATCTTATCCACGGGAAGCCCAATTAATCCATGTGGTACCTTGAGCGTTACACAGGGTACGGTATCGCGACTTGTTTCTGAATCAAGGTCAAGGATGTTGGCTGTCTTTACTACCGGAATTCGCCTAAAGTGATAGAACATGACCCCTTCAGTGTAAGAGTTATCTAATGGTTTCATGTCACTGCGATGCAATTCACATACGGAATCTACCCAATCCATATCGATAGCAAATAACGATCCCCCTATCATAGTCAAGAGATAAGACTGGTTTGGTAGAGTTGCTAAGCTTGCGAGATTCATTGGTCCAAATCGATAGTTATATCAGCCAAGATTACGAAGTGTTCTTCGGTGTTTTATCAAGTTTCTATATCTGGATAAAATTACTTGGAGGTATAGAATGAGAGAGCTTTTCGAAGGTATTAAAAAAGGTAGAATTTCATGGAGCGCATGGCCCCATGTTGGCCTACTGGCCCTCAGATGGGATTGTTAGGAGTACAGCATGTTAATTTAGATAGGTCAGCTAGCAAGGCTTTCACCGCGGCCGGATTTTTGCCGTTGTAGAGACCCCGGATACGCCCCTCTGGATCGATCAGATAGATATGCTCTCCATGCCGGAAGTTGTCCCCAAGGCTTTCTTGGCCCCGACTAGTATCTGCGTGGTAGGTTTCCCGAGCCAGTTCATACATTGCAGCCTTAGGTCCCGTGACGAATTGCCAGCGCTCATCAGCCCCCAGTGCGGTGCTGAACTCCTTGAGCTTTTCTGGGGTGTCTGTTTCAGGCATTAGAGAGTGGGAAAGCAGCACCACGTTAGGGTTTTGTATTTTTTGGTAGATCTTCTTCATGTTGCCCATTATGAGAGGACACATGCCAGCACAATGCATATAGAAAAAGTTTGCGATCACATATCGGCCTTTGAGAGTCTCTTGAGAGATTGTTTCCTTATCTTGATTGGTAAAGGAAAACGATGGCAGTCTGATAATATCGTCATGGCTTGCATCCCAAACTACATCGAGATTTCGGTGGACCACAAAGGGGAGATCCTGCTTCGGGCTTGTATGTAGGTGGTGCTCTTCTTGATGAAGGTTTCGAATACTCTCATCAAAGTCTAATTCCCGATGAGGCTTTGAATTATGGCAAGCTGCCAGAGACAGTAAAAATGTGATCAGAAAAAACCTATTAACGAACCTGTTCATTGGAGTCTCCTTGGATAGGATTGCAAAGTCGGCCTCCCTTAAGGCCCCAGTCCTTGCCTGATGCCATGACAGTATTCCAAAAGATCTTACCTTCTGGACGCCACTTTTTATGAACTGACTGTCTACCATCGGTGAATTTAAAGTATTCGGCTTTCGAGCCATTGCTATGCCAGACCCAATTATCACCTTGATAGACTCCCTTGAGAAATTGGTAGTAGAATCGCTTCTTACCATTTGCATGCCATGCAAAGTGGACGCCATGTTTCTTACCATTGAGGTAGGTTCGATCAGACGCAAGAATTCCATTTTGGTGCCAACGATAGGCTTTACCGTGACGTAGTCCAGATTTATAGGAAGTGCTGCCCTGAAGTGTGCCATCGTCCCGATATTCCCATTGGATACCTGTAAACTCTTGGTTCTCATAATATAGCTTGCCTCGTTTTTGTGAAAATTCTGGGTCCGTTTTAACAAGGCGCTCTTCGAAAGCCCCTAAGAGAAAGACGATGCAGAAGCTCAGTAATATCTTCATCGCAAGCAGCTCCTTTAGTTACTCACCTGGCTTGGACTGGCTCGGCCATGGAGGTAGGTTGGCATCAGAGGTACACCTGTAGCCAAGGCGGACGAACTATCCCAAGCTGTTATATGATAGTGAAATATACCATCGGGAAAGTCTTCAGTCGCATGGGTGTGGCCGTAGGTATCAGCTTCGAGAGCCGGGTAATCACCGGTGCCAGGGCTTGAGCCGTCTTCTTCTAAGGGTCCATAGATGGGGTAGCCATCTACCATAACGCCCAGAAGTGAAGTTTCGTAGCTTTCGAACTTTCTTGGTTCACCATGGTAGTGATAGATATAGCCTCCACCAGTGGAGTGGCCCATACCAGCGTCTAAGGTGGATAGTTCGTCATCCAAACTCCCGGTACTCGATTCCCCAGAGTACATTGCTACCCCGTTTAAGGCGATCCCAACGACACCGGCAAAGGATGAAGCGGGGCTGCTACGTTCTGAGGGGGTCACGCGAAACTTAAAGACAATATCTTGCTCAACAAAGTCGAAGTTTTGCTGGGTGTTACCGTCAGGAATTGCTTCATAATAGGGGCTGTCGACACCCCAGTAAGGTGAGGCATGGTTGGGGAGGTTATCCGTTTCAATAACTACATAATCGGTTCCATCTTCTGTGCTTAAGTAGATGGTAGCGCAGGCAAAGTTATTCTTTATCCAGTCAGGAACGTCGCTATCAATAGAACCTTCGTCACCATAGCAGGTAACTGAATTGGAGGTTTCAGTATCTGTTTCCGAGGTATCGTCACCTGCTTCATTGCTACTAGTGGTGGTGTCTGTTTCACTGGAAGTATCTGTGCCGCTGGTTGTGCTTTCTTCGCTAGTGAGGCTATCGAGGCTCGTTCCGCAAGCGAAGCTAAACAAACTGATAAAAAAGATAGCCTCAAACAGAAAGATATTCTTACACAAGTTCATTGTTCCGTCTTCCTACTTTGGTTGATGAAAGCCCGAAGGTCATATGACACTTTTCGACGGTATTTGCTTGTCCTGAAGAGAATCTAGATATGCTAATTATAATAGGTGCATAGAGTTCATAATTTATAGTATCGACTGAATTTTTGTCCCGATGCTGGGCGAAGCGCCGAGCTGCGGCTAGCTAGCAGATTGCTAAGGTTTTAGGCAAGTTGGATCCGTTGCTATTAGCCTTCGACAGATGCTTTGGCTTGAATAGGTAGCTTTTGACTGTGGAGATTTCGGGCGATTTCCTGCCAGGAATCTGAAAGTTCCTGATCGATATGGTCGAGATCTTGCTCGTCCAGTTCGCTTTCGATATTCTTCACCAGCCCCACTAGTTTGCTGATATCTTGTTCATTTAGCTTAATTTTCTTTATCATCATCTTTTTCACTCCCGGCAAATAGAGACCGGCGTAACAATTATTTATTGCATACTATTATGATATTTGAACTTGTTCATGATTGTACTGCTTGAATTTGTAGCCACGGCGAGTGATAGCAAACCATCGTTGTGGCACCAGATGCATTATAAAGTTATTGATTATAGGTGGTTATGGTGATTTGTTGGAGATTCGCGAATTATGTCGTTCAGTCTTCTTCCTAGATTATTATTGGCTTTACGCGAACCTGTTAGCTCTTAATAAACGCTAATATTTGAAAGGATGAAGGATCATGGTTACAAGAGAATTACTACTCAAATCTGCACTGTCATCTTTAGTAGCACTATCCGGTACGGCCTGCCTTGAGGAGAATCCAGAATCACGGCTGAAAGCGGGCATCGATGTTGAAAGTTACGAAAAAATTAGCTTCGATACCTATCGTGTACTTTGCCGGGACGGCATCACCGAGTTTCGTAGCGCAAGAGAAATTATCAACAACCAAGTTTGCCAAGATGGATTCTTCCTTCAGGTGAGCGAGACTATTTTCGTCATGGACCCGAAAGGCGAAGAGAACAATTGCTTGATCGATGTGTTTGAGTATCCCCAGCTATTCGTCCTACCTGAATCGGCACAGATGAAACTCGATGGCTCTATCAAGGTTACAGGAGCTGATCTTGGGTATTATTGCCAGCTTGAGGAGGGTGTTATTCTGGCATCTGATATTTCAAAAGTTAGAACCGGTTCCCGAGAGCAAGGGCTCGTGACGTTCGATACTCCGTTCGATCCTAGCAAACCTGTGATCGTTTTCGAGGGAGTTGCGACTGGCAAGTTCAAACTGCTTCTAGAATACCTCGATCTCAACCCAAGTCGCGTCGATGTTATCAGTGAGGCTGATCGTCGGGGTAGCTTGCTCATTCAAGCAGTAAAGGCCAACCGATGGGTCTTTGCAAAGTTACTTATCGACCGCGGGGCATCCATCACTCTAGAGGATGATTTGGGAATGAACGCCCTTGACTATGGTGTAGAGTTGGGAGATGAAGCGATGCTAGCACTTCTTGAGGGACGCGTGAATCAAGAGGTTCTCAACGAGGTCCTATTCCTTTCGATCAACACCCTGCGAGCTGAGGAAGTTCAATACCTTCTGACAGTGGGAGCCAATCCGAATACCGTCGATTCCAGCCGACGAACGCCACTGATTGTCGCCATTCAAAAAAGTCAGCTACAGATCATCGAGTCCTTGGTCAATGCAGGGGCCGATATGATGATCGAAGGTCGAGGTGGCCAGCTGCTTACGGCTGCTGAGTTCGCGCAAGCAGTTCGTGCGAACACTGAGGTTATCAATTATCTCTCTGGTCGAGAGTCTTAACTGCCTTGATGACCCAACCTTATACCTTTGTTTTTGGAGTTCTTGTGACTAGGTTAGCTTTTAGCATTTCCCGCCGGAATTCCCCCACTAGAGTCTAAACCCTGCTAAGGGTGTCCAGATTTAGTGGGGGATGGATAGGCGAATTGTGATCCGAGGGTGAGCAATCATTCTGTAGGCTTTTCCTGATTTTCTATATATTGCTTGATGACATCTATAGGTGCTCCCCCCGCTGATAACAAGCAATAGGCTC